>JBAXOA010000028.1:0-43784 GCA_037133495.1 Mariniphaga sp.
GGCCGCCGCCAACTTAAACTAACCCCGGATTCATAACTGAGTCCGGGGTTTTTTATGTTTATGCGAATTTCACGAATTAGTTCGAATTTCACGAAATTGGCATTGATTTAAGAGAATATAAACGAGAGGTTTCAGACTTTTATTATTTCGAAGTATCACTTGGTAAAAAGCCAATATAGAAAATATGTAAAATTGAGGAATAATATTCCAAGTACTATTTGTCCGTCATGTTTAATTTTAGTTGAGCTATTTTCGCATTTGCATTTAGCGCAGAATTTTCCATTTCTTGGTGCAAATTGTCTACAATTCGGACAAATATTCATTGAGAAACGAAGATCGGAATAATAACGCTCATCTTTTGGCGTAAGGATTTTGCCGCATTCAATACAAAAAATAAAATTAAACCAATTTTCAGTTAAATATATTCCACATTTTATTGCATTCAAAGGATGTTTTTTAGATCCAATATTTGTGATGAGCCATTGATTTTCACTCTTACAGTGCGGGCAATAATTTCCGCCATTTGGTGTTAATTTTTTACAGGATTGACAGAAATGCAAGGGGATGGTTGCTTCAGAATGAATTTTTTCATCACACTCAGATAGTGCTTTGCCACAATGCCTGCAATATGTGAAATTGGTAAAGTTTTCCGCCTCACAGAATTCACATTTAATCCTATTTTGTTCTCCTGTTATGGAGGATGGAGTGAATTGCTTGGATGGATTTTTTAGTTTTGCATCGGTATTTTCTTCAACTACAATTGTATTATGTCCTTCACCTGGTTTAAATTCTTTGCCACAAGCCAAACAGGTTATTTTAATAGTGTTACTTCCAATTGTTCCAGCAAGAAAGAAGCCCGATACCACCTGTAAGTAACCCTCCAACTACAGCTTTCTTTCCACTAAATCCTTTTTTGTTTGCAGATAGTTGATTGGAATTGCATCTCGGACATCTGATTTCTGTAGTTTGTGTCATACGAAGGGCTTTATTTTTTTATCGTAATATTCGGTAAAGAAAAGTTCAAGTGTCAAAAATGAACGATTCTTTATTTAAACGATTTCAATTCCCGTCCGTTTCACTAATTCAACCAAAGGCGAATTATCATTACTGTTAAATCGGTTTGTTCCAACTAGAATCGGTTCAATTTTTGAATTTATTTTTTTTGTCAATTTCCAGATTTTACCTGCTAAATTATCATCATTCTCATTTTCAGTAACAATCATCAAATCAATATCACTTTCGCTTGTCGCGTTATTCGTCAAATAACTCCCATAAAGAAATGCTTTATCGACTGAGATTCCTTCGGCTCTCAACAGATGAATATATGATCTCAAAATCTCTATAACTTCATTTTTAGCCATAGCAACAATTCTTTGGTCCTGGTAAAATATTCGTTAACCTTTATTTGATCAGGTAAAACCGGATTGTAATCCGGATATCGTCCCTGTAACTGATACTTCATTAAAATTCCTAAAAATAATTGTGTTAAATCGTCGAAGTCTAATTCAGTTTGTTCTGATAGATAAATCAGGTTGTGACTTCGAGGTGCAACATCACCGATTTTCTTAATAACATGGGCTTTAATCGCTTTTTCAATTACTAAATGGCAAAAAAATATCCCATGAAGCGTTCTATTTTCTCGAATCAGAAGCGCAGCAGTCTCAATGTCCTCATCTGCTCCGGTTTTCCAATAATCTATCTGCTTCTGAATATTCAACATTAGGCTTGGTGAATTTATAACAAACTTACGAAAATCTTTGCAGTTTTCAATTTGAATCAATTTAAATCCTGATACTGATTCAAGGTATAAAGAATTCATATGATTCAAAAAGATTTAGGTGGCTATAGCCTCAGGGTTCCACCTCTTCCCATTCCGATCCGTCGGCTGACGGATTGGAGAGCAGGTCGCCGCCAACTTAAACTAACCCCGGATTCATAACTGAGTCCGGGGTTTTTTAATGACATAAACCAAAAAAAAGCCCAAACCAATCCCTCAAGGTTTCAAAAACCCGAATGTTTGCACATATTTAAACCCTCAAGGTTTCCAAAACCCGAATGTTTGCACATATTTAAACCCTCAAGGTTTCCAAAACCTTGAGGGTTTAGTTTGAGGATTTAATTATGTTAAAACCTTCAGGGTTTTGACGCGCTACAAAAAAATAAAGACCTGAGAATTTAGCTCTTCAGGCTGAAATATTGCTAAAAAATGAATCCCGGTTGTTACCTTATTTTTAAATTTTTCATTCTAATTCCGACTCTTTCCCCTGTTTAAATGACAAAGATTTTACTTTTCAAAAATTAACTAATTTATACACATTTAAATAAATATTAGTTGATTTATTTTAACTTAGATATTTCTGTAATTCCATAAAGTACAGAAATATAGATTTATAGTATTTTTTAAGTCAATTTATAGATTTTAATAATTTAATATTTAATTGTTATTAATCGTTAAATTAATCGCCTTATTAATCGCCCCCGTTTACTTTTGTTTCGAGTCTTATAAACATAGGATCCATAGACTCGTTAATTTTAAACTAATTTATTATCATTATGAAGAAAAGATTGTACCTAATTTTAATCGTACTGTTTGCTTCATTCGCCAGTGTAATGGCGCAGGTGAAAGTAAGCGGGACTGTTACTGATCCGGATGGGATCAGTATTCCTGGCGTGTCTGTTCTGCAGAAAGGCACAACAAATGGAATCACTACGGACATGGATGGGAAGTACACATTGACTGTTACTTCTGCCAGCGCTGTTTTGGAATTCTCTTTTGTAGGTATGAAGCCTGTTTCTGAGACAATCAATGGCAGAGCTGTTATTAATGTTAAGATGGCCGCTGAGGCTGTTGGAATTAATGAAGTTGTTGTTACAGCTTTAGGTATTCAGCGGGAAAAGAAAACGCTCACCTATGCTTCCCAGCAAGTTTCAGGAGAAGAGATGTTAAAAGCGAGAGATCAGAACTTTATGAATGCTCTTAGCGGTAAGACTTCTGGTTTGGACATTAAAACGAGCAGTTCAGGAGCCGGTGGTTCTACGAAAGCTGTTTTGAGAGGAAATAAATCACTTGTCGGACTTAGTGAACCTCTTTATGTTATCGATGGTATTCCTATGATCAACAACAAAGGCGGACAACCTGATTCATATGGCGGTACCGATGGTGGTGACGGACTTTCAGCGATTAACAGTGATGACATTGAAAGCATCAACGTTCTTAAGGGTGCCAATGCATCTATACTTTATGGTAGTCAGGGAGCAAATGGTGTTGTCCTTATTAATACCAAGAAAGGTAAAGCCGGCAAAGTAACTGTGAGCATTAGTTCCAGTACTATGGTTGAAAGTGTTTCCGGATTGCCTGAGTTTCAGTTTAATTACGGAGCAGTAGGCGGTTCAGATTACAGCTGGTCAACAACTAAAGGGAGCTATCAGAAAAGTTATATCAAAGAATTCTTCCGTAACGGAATTAACGCTACGAATTCAATTTCTGTAAGTGGTGGAAATGATAAAACAACAACCTATTTCTCTTATTCAAATGTTTCTGCCACCGGTGTTATGCCAACTAACCGTTATGGTAAAAATAACTTTGCCTTTAATCAGTCAACAAAGTTGTTTAACGATAAACTTACAGTAAGTTCAAATGTCATGTTCTCAAACGAGGTGAGCCGTAATCGGCCAGGTGCCGGTTATTACAATAACCCACTTACCGGATTGTATTTGTTTGCCCGCGAGAGAGATTTTTCTTCTTATAAACAAAACTATCAGGTATTTAATAAGGATAGAAATATGTATAAGATGAATTGGTATTCTACTGAGGAGAAACAAAACAATCCTTTCTGGGAAATCAATAATAACCCAAAATTAAATACATCGTATCGCGCAATTGCCAGTTTAAAGTTGTCATGGGATATTTCAAAGCATCTTAAATTTGACGTCAGAGGAAACATCGATTATAACGATAAAGTAAATGATTACAGGTATGCAGCCGCCGGCAATTCGGTGAGTGTCAGTCCTAATGGATCATGGAGTTACTCTAAATACAATGACAAGTCGATTTATACAGACGGAATATTTAGTTACAACAATAAGTTTGGCAATTTCAGTCTAAATGGACTTCTTGGTGCAAGTTATTTGCATAATGTATTAAATGATGGTATGTCTGTTGCTAATGGAACTACCAGTTTGATGTATCCTAATTTTTATTCTTTTTCCAACATGCCTTTCAATGTCATGTTTAATCAAGGGATAAACAAGATCATCAAACAAGGAGCTTTTGCCAACGCACAAATTGGTTATAAAGAGATGATATTCCTGGATTTGTCCGCCCGTAATGACTGGGCATCCACTCTTTCACTTACAGGTAATGAATCCTA
Source organism: Mariniphaga sp. (assembly GCA_037133495.1). GTDB lineage: Bacteria > Bacteroidota > Bacteroidia > Bacteroidales > Prolixibacteraceae > JAAFHB01. Next base: position 4,371 of record JBAXOA010000028.1, read on the forward strand.
TTTGTATCCTGCTGCCGGTCTTTCCGCAATTGTGAGTCAGATGGTTACGCTACCACAAGCAATTTCATTTGCAAAAATAAGAGGTTCTGTATCTCAGACTGCCAATGAGGTACCATATAACGTGGTAAGTCCCGCAAATGGTATTAATGGTGCAGGTACCCCCGACCAAATCGGTGGAATTGGACGTAATTCACAGGTTCCTTTTACCAATCTGAAACCTGAAGAGATAACCAGCGATGAATTCGGAGCAGAAATGAGGTTCCTCAATGGAAAGATCGGAATGGAATTTACCTATTATAGTGAGTTAAGCAAAAATCAATTTCTTACCTTAAGTGCTCCTTCTGGTTCAGGATTTACTTATTATTATGTAAATGCAGGGAAAATTACGAATAAGGGTTTTGAATTTACTGTCGATGCTGAAATTGTAAAAACTTCTGCCCTAACCTGGAAATCTTCCGTGAATTTATCTCAAAACAAGAATAAAATCGTAGAACTGATCGCTTCTAATCCAAATTATCAGGTAGGTGGCGATAATGAAGGTTTTGCCGCTGTAATCAAAGCAGGCGGTTCATTTAATGATGTATACATCTATAAATTTAACAAGAACACCGCTGGTCAGATTATTCTTGACGGTAATGGGGTTCCTACAAAAGCCGCTAAACAAGAAAAAGTTGGAAATGTGAATCCTGATTTTATTTTAGGATGGAACAATACTGTTAATTTCAAAAACTTCTATGTCAGCGCTTTGGTTAATGGTAAGTTCGGAGGTGTTGCATTCTCTAAAACAGAGGCTTTCCTTGATGCATACGGTGTAAGCAAAAGAACCGGAGATGTTCGCGATGCAGGCAGTACAATGCCTATCAACGCAGTTTCATCAACTGGAACTGCAGTGACTTCGATTAATCCGGCTGTTTACTACGGTGCAGTTGGTGACAGAAACAGAATTATGGAGCCTTACATCTTTTCCAGAACCAACGTCAGATTGGCTCAATTAGTTATTGGTTATAATCTTGATGTACAAAAGCTTAAGTTACCGGTTAAAGAAGCTTCAATATCCCTTATCGGCAGGAATTTATTCTTCTTCTACAAAAAAGCTCCTTACGATCCTGAACAATCTATGAGTACTGCTAATAATATGCAGTCGAATGAGGTATTTAGTATGCCTGCTACAAGGACTTATGGGGTTAACTTAAAGGTCACTTTCTAAAATCTTAAAATTAATTAGTATGAAAAAGATATTTATTGCATTATTACTTCTGATTGCTTTCGCTTCCTGCACGAGCAATTTTGTAACGGAGAATCAGAATCCTTATCAGATTACTGATGAGTTGCTAAAGCAGGACTTTAACCTGGTAGGTTCGCCGTTCTCAGGATTATTGTTCAACATTAATGGCCATCAGATTGAAGAGGATTTATGCCAGGATTCATGGATGGGTTATTTAAATACTCCGACACCCTTTGTCGGAAACGTAAATAATACCACTTACTACATTCGTTGGAATGCTTACTGGGATCGTATCTATGGTTCCGTAATGTCTCCTTCAAAACAGGTAATTAAATTGGCGAAAGACAATGGTTTACCACTTTTTGCAACTTGGGCGAAATTTATTCGGATTCTTGCAGTCTCTAAACTAACTGCAGTTCACGGGCCGGTAATCTATTCCAATTATGGTACAACTGCTAATTCGATCCTGTATGATAAAGAATCCGATTTATACAATTTGTTCTTTGCGCAGTTAGACTCTATTCAAACTGATTTTGCAGCGAACACAACTTACAAAGGTTTTGTAAAATTTGATCCAAGTTACAAAGGTGATATTACAAAATGGATGAAAGCCGTGAATTCGTTACGTTTAAGATTGGCTATGCGGATATCAAAAGTTGCACCTGCTTTGGCAAAAACTCAGGGCGAAAAGGCGATGAGCGATGCAGGCGGATTGATTGAGAGCAATGATTACAACCTTCTTATTTCATTATTAGGTGGTAAGATGTATATGGCTGTTATTTGTTTTGAATGGGATGATACACGAATGAGTGGTGTTATGGAGTCCTTCCTGCTTGGTTTAAAAGACGGCAGAATTTCGAAATATTTCCAGGGTCCAAATCTTAGTCAGGATGCTTCTCTTTCAGCATTTGCATATAAGGGAATCCGCAATGGCGCTTACACTCAGGCCAAAATCGACAGAGTACCTTTTTCAAGGGTATCCGATGATTTTCAAACTGTACAAAACAGAAGGTCAATTACTGCTGCTGAAGTTAGTTTTCTTAAAGCTGAAGCCGCTCTTAGAGGCTGGGCCGGTGCCGGTGATGCGAAAACAAACTACGAAAATGGTGTGAGACTTTCATTTGCTAACTGGGGCGCAGGCGGAGTAGATGCTTACCTGGCAGATGCAACCAGCAAACCTATTGATTATGTTGATCCAAAGGATGCACGGAATAATTTTACAGCATCTTCTACAATAACCGTTGCCTGGAATGCTGGCGATAGCAATGAGCTGAAATTAGAGAAAATTATTACCCAGAAATGGATCAATAATTTCACTAATGCGCTTGAATCATGGACCGATTTCAGAAGAACCGGTTATCCTAAAATTCCACATGTAGCTAAGAACGACAGCAGTCCTGACTGGGGTGTTATTCCAGCTGATCAGTGGATTAAAAGGATGCCATTCAATAATGGAGAGAGAACCGGTAATGCCGCAGCAGTCGCTGATGCAGCTTCAAAACTGGGTGGTGCAGATTTGATCAGCACCCGTTTATGGTGGGATACAGGCGTTGCTTCAAACTTTTAAGCTAATTTTTTAGCAATTATTGGGAAATACCCCTTTACAAAATCTGTAGGGGGGTATTTCTTTTTTTAAGTGATTTTTATTCTCCCGCATTTCTCCAACACCCTTTATGTTTCTTGACTAACAACATAAACTCATCCGAATGGCGTTATGAATTTACAACCTCTTGATATTGGAATTGTAATTGGCTACCTGGTACTTACAATGCTGATTGGTTTTCTGATATCTAATCGCGCCAGTAAAAACCTTGATTCTTATTTTTTGGGTGGACGAAGGATTCCATGGTATATTCTTGGTATATCAAATGCCTCGGGCATGTTTGATATTACCGGAACAATGTGGTTTGTTTCTATTCTATTTGTCTATGGACTAAAAGGTGCATGGCTGGGCTGGATGTGGCCTATATGGAATCAGATATTTTTTATGATTTTTTTGGCCTCGTGGTTACGCCGGTCCAATGTAATGACTGGGGCCGAATGGCTGAAGACAAGGTTCGGTGAGGATCGTGGAGGCAGATTGTCTCATATTATAGTTGTTGTTTTTGCCATAATCAGTGTAATTGGTTTTATAGCCTACACCTTTGCGGGTATTGGAAAGTTTGCAACCTCGTTTTTCCCATGGGATCTGACTACCTATATCGGATCTTTGGCAATCTCCTCAGAAAACATGTATGCACTGCTGATAATGGGTTTTACAACCTTGTATGCCATTAAAGGAGGAATGTACAGTGTGGTGGCCACCGAAATTATGCAGTATCTTGTAATGACAGTTTCTTGTTTTATTGTGGGAATTATTGCAATGAACCTGGTTACTCCTGCTCAATTGGATGCAGTGGTTCCCGCAGGTTGGAAAGACCTGTTTTTTGGGTGGAAACTTGACCTTGACTGGAGTAATTTAATTCCTTCTGTCAAAAGTAAAATTTCGGCCGATGGCTATGAGTTTTTTTCGATCATTTTTATGATTATGGTTTTTAAGGGAATTCTTGTAAGTATTGCAGGACCCGTTCCCAGCTATGATATGCAGCGAATTCTGGCAACCAAAAGCCCAAAGGATGCTGCACGTATGACCGGTTTTACATCACTTGTACTCTTTATTCCCCGTTTCTTTCTGGTTGCGGGTATTACTGTTCTTGTGCTCGTCTATTTTAGTCCGAAATTAAATTCAATGGGGCCAAGCTTTGACTTCGAAATGGTCTTGCCTTATGCCGTGAGCAACTTTATCCCTACCGGATTGCTTGGCATTTTACTTGCCGGCTTGATTGCGGCTTTTATGTCAACTTACGCCGCTTACGTGAATGCCGGTCCGGCGTATATTGTAAACGACATTTATAAAAAATTTATTAATCCTAATGCCTCGAATAAAAAGTATATCCGAATGAGTTACTGGGTTTCGGTTATTGTGGTATTAATAGGCATTGTTTTTGGGTTATTTATAGAATCAATTGATTCAGCTACCAAATGGATCGTTTCTTCGTTGTATGGAGGATATACGGCAGCCAATATGTTGAAATGGATTTGGTGGCGCTTCAACGGATACGGATATTTTTGGGGAATGCTGTCAGGTCTTGCAGCATCATTGTTTATTCCGCTTCTCTTTGCCGGATCTTCTGCACTGAGTACTTTTCCGATTATCCTAATTATATCTTCGATCGGCTCCATTGCCGGAAGTTTATTGACTGCTCCTGATAATGAAGAGGTGTTGAAGAAATTCTATTCCACAGTCCGGCCATGGGGTTTCTGGAATCCAATTTATGAAAAAGTTAAGGCAGAACAACCAGATTTTCAAAAAAACAGAACAATCAAACGAGATTTACTAAACAGTCTTGTAGGTATTATCTGGCAAATGTCAATGGTGGTAATGCCTGTTTATTTGGTTATTCACGAATATCAGTCCTTAGTTGTTGCGGTGTGTGTTTTCGTGATTACAACATTCCTGTTGAAAATTTATTGGTACGACAAATTGGAGGACTAGTATTAATTTATTCCCTTTACGATTTATTTTTATTTTTAAATTCTGATTAACCGATTAATAGTCGGTTAATCAGAGATTAATTTGTATATTTGACATATCTATTAATTCTCTAATCAAATAACGCGTTATATGAAGAATCAGTCAGTAGCACTTGTCGGACTGGTTTTATTGTTCTTGCTTTCCACCAGGACATCCTCGCAGAATCTGTACCATGCAGGTCTGCTTTTCACTGCAGCTCCACAAGCAAAGGAACAGAGAACCTCATTGGATCTTACTCCGGATTCTCCGATTACCGTTCGAAATAAGTTTAATCTGGAGTTTGATTTTGCTATTTGGGGCCGTGACCAATTTGGCTATATTTTCAGGGTATTCGACAAACAACACCACAATATTGATCTTGTTTATATTCCTAAGAGCAGCACCCTTGCGGTTCTAAAGCTTGTAATTAATGGCAAGCCTACCCGAATAAATCTCGCCCTTAACGAAAAAGAACTGATCAGGAACAACTGGCTGCATCTGACTATGACTTTCGATCTGGCAAACGGAAAAGTTGAATGCAATTTGGGTAGTTCTTATTTTACAGACGATAACATTGATTTAACAGGATTCCGGAAACTTAATTTTTCCTTTGGTGCCAACCGGTCTATTTATTTTCCGACAACAGATGTCCCTCACATGGCCATCCGGAATATCAGGATTACCGATGATAAAAACAAGCAACGCCACAATTGGCTGCTTAACGAGTCAGATGGTGTGACGGCATCTGATCTGGTAGGTAATTTTACTGCTCATATTACGAATCCTTACTGGCTTATTAATAATCACTTCTTTTGGACAAAAAAGGGAGAATTGAAATTGGAAGCCTCATCCGGTGTGGCTTGTGATACCATGCAAAACCGTATAATTTTTGTCGGTAAAAATAAAATTGTTTCATACGATATTGTATCATCCGAAAACAGTGAACAAACGGTCAATAATTCAAAGCCTTCCATCCTTAAATCTGAATCATTTTATTATTCCTTCCCCGATAGAAAAATTTATTGCATCGGCACGGTTCCTAATCCGGTTAACGTTTACAATGAAGGAAATAATGAATGGGGGAAAGGTTCCGTTGGAACCGAAAATGCCCAATGTGTTAATTCAACATTTTTTCTGAATGATCAGGATGGCTCTGTATTCTCTATTGGAGGTTACCGTAATTACAGATATTTCGATATCTTAATGCGCTACAATTTTCAGGATAAAAGCTGGAATCAGGTTTCACTTCAAGGTGACAAACTTGCGCCCCGTTCATATGCTTCTGTAACTAAAACCAAAGTTCCAGGTGAATATTTTATTTTTGGTGGTTACGGCAACGCTTCAGGTCAGCAGGAACTTGGGCCACAATGTCTCTACGATCTCTACCGTCTTAATTTAAACACTGCTTCGTTGGAGAAAAAGTGGAATATGGAGAGTGTTTCCGAAAATTTTATACCTATGGGATCAACAACAGCTGCAGATCAGGATCCTGCATTGTATGTTCTTGGCTTCCCTCCCTTTTTAAACGGCACCTATCTTAAGCTTTATCGTATCTCGCTTGAAAAACCCGGATATTCAGTTGTTAGCGATACTATTCATTTCTATTTTGACGAGGAGAGGTCTAAAGCCTCCCTTTTCTTCTTTAGTAAAACTCAGGAGTTTTTTGCCGTTATTAAAACTCAAATGGGTAGAGATTCAGCAAGTTACAAAATATTTTCTTTAAATTATCCTCCGGTTAACCGTTCTATGATAGCAGTTGCCTTTAAAACTGTTTTGTTGAATCAAATCAATTGGATTACAGCTATATACTGGATAATTGGAATTCTTTCATCGGTATTGATTTTTTTGCTTTTTATGCTGTTAAGAAGACTTCGTCTTGCTGAAGAAAGCCTCGAGGAAGAGCGCAAACTGGATTCAATCGCAGTCAGAAGAACACGTGTAACAAACGAACATCCGGTAAAAAAGATTATCGTTGAACTTCCGCAAAAAAATGCCATTTATCTGTTTGGGGATTTCCGTGTTTACGATGATGAAGGGATTGATATAGGTCATCAGTTCTCAGCCAAGCTGAGGCAATTGTTTTTGTCAATACTTTTCATGGGAACAGATGACAGGGGAATTACAAATGAAAAATTAAATTCCATTCACTGGATGTATCATTCTCCCCAAAGCGCTAAAAATAACCGAAATGTGAACATCAAAAAACTAAGGGATTTGTTAAGCAGCTTGAAAGGAGTTCAGGTCATCCATACCGAAGGAAGCTGGATGTTGAAATTAAGTACTGAAGTTTTTTGCGATTACCACTTTTTGATCAAAAGAATGAAAGGAAATTACCAACAGCTGTCACGGGAGGAATTTGAAAAAATAATTCTTATTCTGTCAGAAGGAATATTTGTTGCAGATGAAAGAACCCCGTGGCTTGAACCATTCAACAGCCATTTTCTGACTTCATTGCTGGATTATCTGTTTTTACTGACCAACTCGTTCGAAAAAGATAAGAACCCCGAGGCAATTCATAGACTTGCTGATTTAATATTGAAATCTGATCCTTTGAATGAAGAAGCTTTTAAATTAAAAATTGAAGCTTTAGTCAAGCAAAAAAATCATAATCAGGCATTCTTTGATTATGAATATTTTACTAAAGGGTATGAAAAGATGTACGGGATTTCATTTCCGATTAGTTTCAAATCGTTTATCCGTAAAGAGGATTAGTAAGTTGCTGAAATAGCATATTAAGATTGAAATTCGAATCGGGAGTATCCTTTCCTCATATCGCTGTTATATCTTATGATTGGAAATGCATATCTTTGCAGCCTATGAGTATTCAGCTGAAATTTCTGCCTCTTCTTGCTATTTGCTTTATAACCGGATTTGCCTATTCTCAAAGCAAGAATCCAGGTGGAATAACTTCCGGTCAAAATCCGGGCAAGAGTGACTATGATTCTCCGGGGAAAAAAGCAGATCAGAAGAAAGATACCATTGTCTTTAAGATGAAGGCCTTTCAATTGCAGAATGGATATTCTCAATTGATTGATTCCAAATTGGATACTGTATTCTCCGATTTTCAGACGTATAACCCGGCATTGAAAAAATCATTGTCTGTTCAAACGCTCGGAAATCTCGGAGCTTCGGTTCAAAACAACGACTTTTTTGATCGTTCGTTCGATTCAAATGAATTTTTATTTCTTCGAAATTATCAGCTTTACGCAACCTGGCCTAAGGATATCAGGTTTTACAATACGACCAAACCATTCACATTACTTGAATATGGCCAATGGTTCAGCAATAAACCGAAGGGAGAATCGTGGCTGAGGGTTTTTCAAACACAGAATATTAACCCGTCGCTGAATTTTGGTTTCTCTTATAATTCCATCTCTTCGCAGGGGAAATACCTGAGCCAGGAGGCAAAAGACAATAGTCTCAATTTTTTCGCAAGCTATAATATAGACCGATACGATTTGTGGTTTATTGTTGGGAAGAACAAATTTAAAAATCAGGAGAACGGCGGTTTACTTTTCCCGGCAGACATTGAAAATCCCGATCTCAAACCTGAAAATCTTCCCGTTTGGTTTGAAGGTACCACAGCAGAAACGAAAAATTCATTTGGCGTAATCTCGCATCAGTATAAGTTTGGCAAATGGATTAAACAAGAAGATAAGAAGGAGTCTTTTCAGAAATTTATCCCTCGTTTTGCCATAATGCATACACTTGAATTCACAGATAATTCACGTTATTTCTCTGAAATTGAGCCCAATCCTTATTTTGATTTCCCAGCTCCCAAAGGTAAAGTTTATTTTTATGGAAATGAATCTGTCGACAATATTAAAGGGTCTAAAGGTACAGCAGCTCTTCCTTCAACTCAGGATAAGTCGGGCATGAAACGGGTTACTAATCTGTTTTATATCAAGGCTATCGAGGCGACAGATCGTAAATATACTTTTGGCAAGCAGGCCTATATCGGCAACGATCTGATAAACGTATACTATCCCCGCAAAGAACTGATTTATACGCCGGGAATCCTTCAGCCACCTTTAGGACTTACCCAGTCTGAAAATTTAACCAACACATTTATGGGAGGTTCTATCTTCAGGACGAATGGGAAATTTTGGAATTGGAATGCAACTGGGAGATACTATATTCAGGGTCATAGGTTTGCGGATTTTGATATTGAAGGGCAAATCGAAAAGCCAATAAGAACATCGAGAGACACCTCATTTTTAAAGATTAATGCCAGCATGACCAATACCACTCCCGATTATTTTTATAACCACTTCTATTCCAATCATTTTCAATGGACAAATGATTTCAGGAAAATTTATGAGTTGAAACTGGGAGCTTTTTACAATAATCCTCACCGACGATTTAAAGCGGGATTTAAATATGCCATTGTAAATAATTTTATGTATTGGAACGAAACAGCCCTGCCGGCACAGGCAAATTCTGAATTCTCTGTTGCTCAAGTCTTTATTAATAAAGATTTTAAATTTGGAGGATTAAATATTCAGAATTCCGTTCAGTACCAAAAATCCACTTCCGAAAAATACATTCATATTCCACAAGTTTCAACCCGTAATACAATTTTTATCGAAGGGTTGATTTCCAAGGTACTCACATTCCAGCTCGGAGTCGATATGCGTTACGATACTGAATACTATGCCGACTACTATAATCCGGCAATGGGAACATTTTATGTGCAGCACAATGAGAAAATCGGGAATTATCCCTGGCTTGATGCCTTTGTTAACCTGAAGATCAAAAGGACACGTTTCTATGTGAAATATACCAATATGGGTACTAAAATTATTAAAAGCGGATATTATACAACTCCCTCCTATCCGGCGCAAATTGCCTCAGCCTCTTTCGGCTTATCCTGGACTTTTTACGACTAGCTAATCATAATTGATTTATAGATTTCATTGAATTCCGAAATAATCATCGCCGTAGCACCCCAGATAAATAGCCGGTCGATTTCATACCCCGGAACTTCAATTGAGCCATGACTGGTATTGACCATTCTCAAATGATTAGAAGAGTAGTGAAGGAATTTCTCAACCGGAATTACAAATAACTCATCGACCTCCCGTTTGTCAATCATAAATTGAGGAAGTGCATCGCTCCATCCAAGAAATGGATTGATTTTAAAATTACTAACCTGAACATATAATGGGGTAAGAACTCCGAGAATCTCGATCGTATTTTTATCCGTTCCGATTTCTTCAAAAGATTCGCGCAATGCGGTCTGGAATAACTCTTTATCAGAGGTCTCAAATTTTCCTCCCGGAAATGCAATTTGTCCTCCATGGTGAGTCATTGACGAAGGGCGCCGGATCAGACAAGTATTAATGAGTCCGTTAAAAGGGAAAAGCAACATCAGAACGCTGCTCTGAATTACCGGATGTTTTTTGTTGGTCGGAGATAGCCCGCGCCCCTCTGGTAGCATCCTGATATGAGCTTTCTCTCCCGGAAGCTCGCTCTTCAGCGCTTCTGTCAGGCGGGTTTTAGTAGTTGTGATATCTGAAGGCAACACGATATTCAATTTTCATTCTCGTCGAGGCGGGATCTGATATCTCTGACATTCACCTGCATATAAGTTTTGCCCCGGTATTCGTTTTCAGTAACATTATAGCAAATATCGAAAGGAATTGATTTTTTGATCATCTCCATATGTTCTGATTGTGAAAATGCAATTCCTGAAAATACAGCAGATGAACGATTAGCCTCCATCAGATCAAGCTTCAGATGTTCGTTTGTTTTGCCTACCAAACGACTTGTCCCATGGTCAAATACGTTTTCAGTCAGAAAAGTGGGCATCATATTGTGAGGGCCAAAGGGCTCAAACTGATTGAGTAATCTGAGAAATTTTGGGGACAGATCAGATAATGAAATTTTCGCGTCAATTTCAATCGTTTGTTTTTGCTGTTCTACCGAGATCGAGTCTCTGACGATCTGTTCGAACCGACGCGAAAACTCCGGTACGTTTTCAATTTTCATTGACAAACCGGCTGCATACATGTGTCCGCCATACGATTCCAGCAAGTCGGCACACGCGCTAATGGCTTCGTAAAGGTCGAATTCACCGACAGATCTGGCCGATCCTGTGGCCAGACCGTTTGATTCAGTAAGCACGACTGTTGGCCTGTAGTAATGTTCTGTCAATCGTGAAGCAACAATACCAACAACTCCTTTATGCCAGTCGCGGTTGTATATGACCGTTGATACTCTTCCTTTGTAGAATTCGCTTTTTTCAATCATCTCCAACGCTTCCTGAGTAATATCACGGTCGAGCGTTTTCCTTATTTCATTGTACGAATTAATCTCTACACCAAGATCGTCCAACTCTTTGGCATCTTCGGCAAGAAGGATTGCCACTGACTTTTTCCCGTGTTCAATTCTGCCTGATGCATTTAATCTTGGACCAATCTTAAACACAATATCGTTAATCCTGATTTCACCGGTTAGTCCGGCATATTTAATGATTGTTTTAAGACCTGTAGATGGATTGGCATTCAATTTTTGTAAGCCAAAATAGGCGAGAATACGGTTTTCGCCGGTTACGGGAACAATATCCGATGCGATACTGACCACCACCAGATCCAGAAGCTCAAAAGCAACTTCTTCGGGAATTCCCTGATTCATGCAATACGCTTGAATTAGTTTAAAACCGACACCGCATCCGGATAATTCCTTGAAAGGATAGTTGCAATCGGGTTGCTTGGGATCCAGAACAGCCACAGCATCCGGTATTATTTCATCAGGGTTGTGATGGTCACAAATAATGAAATCTATTCCCAACTTTTTTGCATAATCGATCTTATCTACCGCTTTGATGCCGCAGTCGAGAACGATGACCAACGAAATCTGTTGCTGATGTGCATAATCAATACTAAGCAGCGATATTCCATAACCCTCCATATACCTGTCAGGGATATAATATTCGATATTTGTAAGCCTGCTTTTGAGAAACGAATACATGAGTGCAACAGATGTTGTTCCATCAACATCATAGTCGCCGTAAATCATTATCTTCTCATTATTGTCTATCGCATTTTTTATTCTAACCACCGCTTTATCCATATCCTTCATAAGGAAAGGATCGTGGAGATCTGTCAATTTAGGTCTAAAAAACGAACGGGCCTCCGAAAATGTTTTAATCCCGCGTTGTATGAGTAAGTTTGCAATCGTCATATCTACATTCAGCGCTGCAGATAAGTGTTTCAGGTCATTAATTTCAGCAGGATTCTTTATTCTCCACGATTTTTGCATACCAACTTCTTAATTGAGGCTTCTGTTCCAAATAATTTCCTCAAATATACTAAAAAGTAAACATTCCCAAAAGGATAACTTTTTGTACCTTTGCGGAGATTATTCGAAAAACTGAAGGAAAAAATTGAAATGAGCAATATAGAATTAAGTGAGCAGGAACTGATCCGCCGGGGTTCATTACAAAAACTCCGCGACCTCGGGATTAATCCATATCCGGCTAATGAATTCAAAATCAATACTACGGCGAATCAAATCCTTACTACATTCGACGCTGGAATACCCAATCTTCAGGAGGTTGTATTTGCCGGCCGGTTGATGAGCCAGCGCATAATGGGCAAAGCTTCTTTCGGAGAACTACAGGACGAAACCGGACGAATCCAGATTTATATCAGTCGCGATGAAATCTGTCCGGGCGAGGATAAAACCATGTATAACGAAGTATTTAAAAAGCTGCTCGATATCGGGGATATCATTGGCGTTTATGGCTATGTTTTTATAACTCAGATGGGTGAGACAACTATTCATGTCAAGGAGTTTGTTTTGTTGAGTAAGTCAATCAGACCCTTACCAGTTGTGAAAGAGAAGGAAGGAAAAACATTCGATGCTTTTACCGATCCCGAACAACGTTATCGCCAGCGCTATCTTGATCTGATCGTAAATCCTCAGGTCAAAGAGGTATTCCTCAAGCGAACCAAGATCATTAATCAGATGCGTGAGTTATTTAACGAACGCGGATATATTGAGGTTGAAACGCCTGTATTGCAACCTATTCCAGGGGGCGCTTCTGCGCGGCCGTTTATTACTCATCACAATGCGCTCAATATACCACTCTACCTTCGTGTTGCTAATGAATTGTATCTGAAGCGCTTGATCGTGGGCGGTTTTGAAGGGGTTTACGAATTTTCCAAAGATTTTCGTAATGAGGGTATGGACCGCACCCACAATCCTGAATTCACAGTAATGGAGATCTATGTGGCATACAAGGATTATAATTGGATGATGGATTTTACCGAAGAGATGATTGAACGTGTAGCGCTTGCACTTCATGGTAAAACTTCACTTGCTGTCGGAGATAAAGAAATTGATTTCAAACGTCCGTTTAAACGGATAACAATGTTCGACTCGATCAAAGAGCATACAGGTTTTGATATTGCGGAAATGGATGAAAATGCCCTTCGTGAGGTTTGCCAAAAGATTGGTGTCGAATGCGATAATACCATGGGGAAAGGGAAACTGATTGATGAGATATTTGGTGAAAAATGTGAGGGACATTATATTCAACCCACATTTATTACCGATTACCCCGTTGAGATGTCTCCGCTATGCAAAAAACACCGCGACAATCCCGAACTGACAGAAAGGTTCGAACTAATGGTGAACGGGAAAGAACTTTGTAATGCTTATTCAGAGTTAAACGATCCGATCGACCAGCTCGACCGCTTTCAGGAGCAGCTGCGGTTATCGGAAAAAGGGGATAACGAAGCCATGTTTATAGATATGGATTTTGTGCGGGCGCTTGAATATGGTATGCCTCCAACATCAGGTATGGGTATCGGAATCGACAGGCTGACCATGTTGATGACCAATTCTGCTTCTATTCAGGACGTTCTTCTTTTCCCGCAGATGAAACCCGAAAAAAGAGCCGAAGAAGATCCTGCTGAAAAATACCTTGAATTAGGAATTCCCGCTGAATGGGTAGATGTTTTGATGAAAATGGGCTATAAAAAAGTAGTTCAGCTAAAAGAGGTGAAACCGGGTAAATTGTTCAATGATTTATGTGGTTTCAATAAGAAAAATCAACTTGGGTTGACAAACCCTGCAGCTAACGATGTTTCAAATTGGTTAAATTAATTTGTCAGTAAAATGACTGAAATAAGCGAAAAAAGCCGTGTAGCTATCATTGGAAGCGGAAGTTGGGCCACAGCGCTTGCCAAAATACTGAGCTATAATTTGCCTGAGCTAAATTGGTTCATACGAAAAGAGGAGAATATCGAACTCTTTAAAAAATTCAGACATAATCCTAATTATCTCAGATCTGTTGAGTTTGAGATGTCGAGAATTAATTTCTATTCCGACATCAATGAAATTGTTGAAAACTCTGATATTCTGGTCTTTGTGACGCCCTCCGCATTCCTGAAAGATACACTGAAACATCTTACTACACCCATTGGAGAGCGTTATGTTGTATCTGCCATCAAAGGAATTGTGCCGGATGATAACCTGGTGGTTGGTGAATTTTTTCATGAATTTTATGATCTTCCTTTCGATCAGTTTGCGGTTATTGCAGGACCTTGTCATGCCGAAGAAGTTGCGCGCGACCTGCTGTCGTACCTGACCATCGCCAGTCCGGATGTGAAGCGGGCCCGGCAATTTGCCATGCTGCTTGAAAGTCCGTCTATTCGGACGCATATCTCCGATGATATTTGGGGTACCGAATATTCCGCTGTGTTGAAAAATATTATGGCTATTGCATCTGGAATCTCTCACAGTCTGCGGTATGGTGATAATTTCCAGGCAGTCCTGATGTCAAATGCGATTCAGGAAATTAAACGGTTTGTAGATACGGTCCACCCAATCACCCGAGATATCAAATCTTCTGCTTATTTAGGTGACCTTCTGGTAACCGGATACTCGCATTTTTCCCGTAACCGTGCTTTTGGAACAATGATCGGCAAAGGTTATACTGTGCGGTCAGCAATGCTTGAAATGGATATGATCGCTGAAGGTTATTATGCAACAAAATGTATCAAAGAACTTAATCTGCAATACCATATCAATATGCCGATCACCGACTCGGTTTATAATATTATTTACGAAAATATCTCACCCGCAATTGAGATCCGCTTATTAACTGAACATCTTCGTTAAATTACAATTTATGACAAATATTTCTTTGCAACTGGAAAAAGTTTACGATTTTATTTCAAATGATGAGATCGTTTCTTACAAGAAAGCTGCTGAGCAACAAAATGTTGCGTTGCGCGAAAAGACCGGTAAAGGGAACGATTTCCTGGGTTGGGTTGACCTTCCCTCCTCAATTTCGGAAAGTGTACTTGAGGAGATCGAAAAAGTTGCACTAAAGCTGCAATCGAAACATCTAGAGGTGTTTGTGGTGATCGGAATCGGTGGTTCTTATCTAGGGAGCAAAGCCGTAATTGATGCGCTTTCAGATTCATTTTCACATATCAAAGGGAGTTTTGAATCTCCAATTGTACTTTTCGCCGGCCAAAATATCAGTGAAGATTATCTTTTTGAACTACGAGATCTTCTTGATAGCAAAGAATGGGCTTGCGCCATCATCTCAAAATCGGGGACAACCACCGAACCTGCCCTTGCCTTTCGTTTATTGAAACAGGATCTCGAAGACAGATATGGCGTCGAAGAAGCCAGAAAAAGAATTATTGCAATCACAGACGGTGAGCGTGGTGCACTTTGTACCCTTGCAAAAGAGGAGGGTTATAAAACTTTCGTGATCCCTGACGATATCGGCGGTCGTTATTCAGTTTTAACACCTGTAGGTTTGATTGCAATTGCTATTGCCGGATTCAATGTCCGCGAACTTGTCAGCGGCGCAAAATCCATGGAGATTGCTTGTGGCGCTGATGTTCCATTTGAAGACAATATTGCTGCTCAATACGCTGCAACGCGAAATGCACTGTATAAAAAGGGGAAGAAAGTAGAGATTATGGTGAATTATAATCCTAAATTACATTTCTTTGCCGAATGGTGGAAGCAACTTTACGGCGAAAGTGAAGGAAAGGAGCTCAAAGGGATTTTTCCTGCGAGCGTTGACTTCTCGAGCGACTTACATTCAATGGGTCAATATATACAGGAAGGTGAACGCATTTTATTTGAAACGGTACTTTCCGTTGAAAATGTAAACTACGAAGTTTTGGTGCCTGAAGATAAGGCCGATCTTGATAAGCTCAATTTCCTGGCCGGGAAAAGAGTTGACTATATTAACAAAATGGCAGAGCTCGGAACTTCGATTGCCCATGTGGACGGAGGAGTTCCCAATCTGAAGATCAATATTCCACAACTCAATGAATATTACCTGGGCCAATTGATCTATTTCTTTGAAATTGCCTGTGGAATCAGTGGTTATCTTTTAGATGTCAATCCGTTCGATCAGCCTGGCGTCGAAGCTTACAAAAAGAATATGTTCGCGCTGCTCGAAAAACCGGGCTTCGAAAAGGAGACCGCCGAGATTAAAGCAAGGTTGTAACTGCTAATTGACTAATAGAAATATTTAGGAGGCTGTTCCGCAAGGAATGGCCTTTTTATTTGGAAATTTCATCAGAAGATAATTTGTTTTTAAATTGCCTGATGGAACACCTGAGTTATCTTCATTCGTGTTTGCGAAGCGCAGATTCATGGGTGTTTCATAATCACATTAAAATACAACGTGCAATCAAGGATATCACACAGGAGGAGCTTGCCGTTCAGATTGGTGTAACGAGAAAACAATCAATACGATCGGAATTGGGATTTATGATGCTATTACAATATTGGTTTTAAAATTGTAAAGGTTCTTTGAGATCAGAGTAGAAGATTTATTTGAGTTGATTGAGAATAACTGGGATCAGTTACCGGATGATTCTGTATCTTAGTAACCTCAAAATTATGTTTTTTAGTAGCGACCAATATCTGAATGTTGTTGTGTGATGGTTAAAATTAAAGGTTTTACGATTTTATTCTTTTTGCTGTATTTTGCTGCTTTCACGGGAAATTGCCAGACAAATCCAACAGGTTTGATGGTTGATTTTCTCCGTAATCCTTCAGTTGGGTTTGTTTCTGATCCACTACCGAACTTCTCGTGGATTGCAGGTGGTTCGAAAGGGAATTCACAAAGGAACTATCAGATACTTGTTTCTGTGTCACCCAAGAGGCTCGAATCCGGAGAGGGAGATGTCTGGAACAGCGGGAAGATAGCATCTGATCAATCGGTTGGAGTTAAATTTAAAGGTGTTCCGTTGGTCCCCAATACCCACTATTTTTGGCGTGTAACGATTTGGAACAGCAATTCTGCAACGGGCATGAAATCAGAGATTCAGGAATTCCAAACCGGATCGTTCGAAAAAGAGTATCAGACTTCCGTAATACCGTTGACAAAAAATACCATTCAGCCTCGGCTAATTATAAAGAGGAATAGTCAGGGCAATTATTTTGCCGACTTTGGAAAAGCGGCCTTTGGCACCTTGCGCCTTCAGATCGACAGCAAAGGAAACGACTCTGTGGTTGTTCATCTTGGTGAAAAACTATCAGCGCCAGGGATCATAAACCGTATTCCGGGAGGGAACATCCGCTATCGCCAAATTGTTCTCGCCGTAGCAAAAGGGACGCAATGGGTTACCCTTTCCATTCCGCGAAATCCACGTACTTCAAAATATCCTGCCATCTTAATGCCGGCAGAGATTGGAGAAGTTACCCCGTTTCGCTATTGCGAAATTGAATCCAGATCTGAGTCAACGGTATGCAAATCAATCGAACAAATTGCAGTGAACTATTATTGGGATGACACTCAGAGCAGTTTTTCCTGCTCAGATACTGTGCTGACCAAAGTCTGGGATCTTTGCAAATACAGCATCAAAGCCACCACCTTTTGTGGCGTTTATGTCGATGGTGACCGCGAGCGAATACCTTATGAGGCAGATGCTTACATTAATCAATTAGGACATTACTGCACCGACCGGGAATATAGCATGGCCCGTTATTCTCATGAATATCTGATGGTTAATCCCACCTGGCCCACTGAATGGATTCTGCATTCGGTGATGATGGCTTACGCTGATTATCTCTATACCGGCGACACCGAATCCTTGAGGCATTTCTATAAAGATTTAAAAAATAAAACTTTGCTTGCACTGGCTCGTGAAGATGGATTAATCAGTACGCAAACCGGCCTCCTAAATGAAGCCGTTCTTTTGGGGATTCATATGAAAGCCCCCATCCGGGATGTTGTCGACTGGCCAGCCGTTGAGCGTGATGGGAATGAAATGCCCAAAGTCAACACTGTAGTCAATTCTTTTCACTACGAATCACTACGGATTATGTCGTTGATCGCAAAGGTTTTAGATAATTCCGATGATGAACTGCTCTATAAGAAAAAGGCAGCTGCTGTGAAAAATGTAATCAATCAAAAACTCTTCGATAAAATAAGTCGGAAATATGTTGATGGTGAAGGATCGACGCATTCATCGCTTCATGCTAATATTTTCCCCATGGCCTTCGGGCTTGTGCCGGAAACCTCCGTTGCCGATGTGGCGCAATTCATCAAGTCTAAAGGGATGGCCTGCAGTGTGTATGCTGCTCAGTTTCTGCTTGAAGCACTTTATGCTGCCGGCGAAGATAAAGCAGCGCTCGATCTGATGCGCTCCACTACCGACCGGAGTTGGTGGAATATGATCCAATCGGGGTCGACCATCACCCTTGAGGCCTGGGATATAAAATATAAGTCAAATCTGGACTGGAATCATGCCTGGGGTTCGGCTCCTGCAAATATGGTTGCAAGAGGTTTGTGGGGAATAATTCCGCTGACGCCCGGCTTCGGTACTGCACAGATCAAACCACAAACCGGCGGGCTCATTTCCTCGAAAATTAAGGTTCCTACAATCAGAGGATCAATTAATTGCGGATTTCACACCAACAACACAACTCAATTTGACCTTCTGGTTTCAAGCCCGTCGAATATGAAAATGGTGGTGTATATCCCTGTTCGTGAACTAATCGATCCGGTTTTGTTCATTGACGGCAAAGAGGTTCAGGGAACGAGAAAAGGTAAATTCTTTGTGTCAGAATCCCACGGGGGCGAATTCAATTTTTCTGTTCGAAATCGACAATGCAATTCCAAATTACAAAAATAACTGGCAATGCGGACTGTTTTTTTCTTGTTTCTTATTAGTCTACTGCTTTCATGTGATTTTAATCAGTCAAAGAATAAAGAGACTAATCCGTTGGCTATAACCGACTCAGTTGTTGACATTGAAAAATTATCCGGGATGAAATTGACTAATCCGGATCAATACCGGCAAGTAATCGACAGACTCGATCAGGGTGATCTCGCGTCGATTGACATGGCTAAAATACTGTTTGAAAATAGCGCTTCAGACACGCTTACCCGTGATTCAATGTTTGTTGTTTTTAATGATTTTTTCAATCTTGTCGCAGCAGGTTATCTCAATAACAACGAAGTCATTAATGCGCAACTCGAAAATTCACCTTCGACGGAAGTTGTTAATAAATTGAAAACCAGATTTTATGCCTACGGAATTCTTGTTGGTTCTTCAGAAGGAAATTTTTACCTTGATCCACAAAATGATTATTTACTGCAAAATTTCGGATCAAAACTTTCATCCGGTTATCGTGATTACCTCACCATCCTAAGTAAAGAGCAGAAGATGAGGTTTGCTGAAGATGGTGAAATCCTTATCCCGGTTGATTCACTGATTTCCCGAATCATCACATGGGAGAATTTTATGTCACGCTATCCTGCTTTTATCTCTGTTAAGATGGCGCAAGATAAATATGCTCAGTATATGAGTGCTTTTCTAGCCGGGATGGATAATTCGAGGGTATTTGACCGTTCAACGAATCATTTGAGCGATAGTGTAAAAGTATCATTTGAATCGTTTTTAGTGAAATACCCTAACAGTAAAAGTTCTGAATTGGTGGAGGATTATCTTGAACTGCTAAAATCGATTAATTTTAATTATAGCGAACGGGTGGATTCCTTTCTGCTCGAAAAAGTGTATCATTGACAAAGCAATTGAATTGCTTCTGATTTAAAAACAAATTTATTATGGAACAAAAATCTTCGACTTCCGAAAAGTCAACTCCGAAACAAATCCAGATTGACGTGAAGGAAAATTCGGAATTGCTGAAATTTTTAATTGAGCAGCTTAAAGGGAAAAGCCGTACAACGGTTAAAGCATTACTCTCTCACCGACAGGTCTCAGTCAATCATCATACGATTACACAGTTTGATTATCCTGTTTTAAAAGGTCAGCAGGTAACCATTACCATGGGAAAAACGCAGGAGGAAATCAAATACAAAGGGTTGCGGATACTTTTCGAAGATCCATACATTATTGTGATAGAGAAAGAAGCAGGTATGCTTTCCATCGCAACAGCGAAGGAAAAATTGCTTACGACCTATAGTATTCTTAGCGGACATGTAAAACGCGAAAATCCGAATAACAGGATATTTGTGGTTCATCGTCTCGACCGCGACACTTCGGGAATAATGATGTTTGCAAAAAGCGAAGAAGTGCAGTCCGCAATGCAACGCGCATGGCAGGAGGCAGTAATTGAACGGACTTATGTGGCTGTTGTAGAAGGTGTAGTAGAACAAAATGAAGGAACGATCCGCTCCTTTCTTAAGGAGAACAAGGCACTGATAATGTATTCGACAAAGGTTCCGGGTGAAGGAGATGAGGCGATAACTCATTATAAGGTGCTGCGGCGGGGCGATGAAATCTCGTTGGTTGAAGTTAAGCTCGAGACCGGCCGGAAAAATCAGATACGCGTTCATATGAAAGAACTTGGGCATCCGGTTGTTGGGGATAAAAAATATGGCGCCAAACTCAATCTTATTGGACGTACTTGTCTTCATGCCAGAGTGTTGGCTTTTATTCATCCGGTAAATGGTAGTGAGGTTCGATATGAAACACCGGTACCCGGCCGGTTTATGTCGGTATTTGCACGACACGCGAAAAACGAGGATTAGTGAATAACTGCGCTAAATAAATTGAACAACTTTTCCAATAGTTTTTTGTTTTCCTTATAAGTTTAATTTAAATTTTTTAAAAATGAAAAAAAACATGGGAAGTGCAGATAAGACAATACGGATCTTTATCGCTGCAATTATTGGATTGCTCTATTTTACTGAAGTCATTAGCGGAACATTGGCGATAGTGTTGCTGATCTTTGCAGTCATTTTTGTAGCAACCAGTTTTATTAGTTTTTGTCCGCTTTATACCTTTTTAGGGATAAATACAGGCAAAAAAGGTTAACCCAAAATGATGCAGGCTGAGCCACGCCTGCTAATGATTTTGGCTTACAGTTTCTCAAGAAGTACCACATTTTCAACGTGGTGGGTATGTGGAAACATATCCACAGGTTGTATTTTGGTAACCTGGTAGCAGTGGCTCAGCAGACTAATGTCGCGTGCTTGTGTTGCCGGATTGCAACTCACATATACAATCCGTTCAGGTGCTGCAAATAATAGGGCATCAATCACCTCTTCGCTCATCCCGGCCCGAGGCGGATCAGTGATAATTACCTCAGGATGACCATGTTGTGCGATAAACTCTTTTGTCAGAATCGCCTTCATATCGCCTGCGAAAAAACTGGTATTCCCGATGCCATTATTTTCTGAATTGATTTTTGCGTCTGCTACGGCCTCAGGAACATACTCAATTCCAATTACTTTACCTGCTTTTGCAGCAATAAAACAGGCAATGGTTCCTGTGCCTGTGTAGAGGTCGTAAACCACCTCCTTACCTGTAAGGGAAGCAAAATCACGGGTAATCTTATACAACTCATGCGCCTGAAGTGAATTAGTCTGATAGAAGGATTTTGGCCCGATTATGAATTTCAGACCTTCCATCTCTTCAATAATATGTCCCCGTCCTTTAAAAACATGGATTTCCTGATCAGTGATCGTATCATTCCCTTTCTCGTTAATAACATAAAGCAATGTGGTGATCTCAGGGAATTTATCGGCAATAAAATGGAGTAAAGCCTCTCTTTTAGCGATATCTTCACTGAAAAAACAAACGATAACCATTACCTCTCCGATACTGGTTGTGCGGATAATCAAATTACGTAAAAACCCTTCTTTGTTTCGTAAGTCATAGAAATTCAGATTATTGGTAATCGCGTAATCTCGCACAGAATTGCGGATTGTGTTTGATGGCTCAGGTTGCAGCCAACATTTTTCGACATTTAAAACTTTATCAAACATCCCTTGCACATGAAATCCTAAAACGTCCATGTCATCGAAGGCATCTCCCGATCGCACTTCATCAAGCGTGAGCCAGCGTCGGTTGGAGAAGGTGAACTCCAGTTTGTTCCGGTAAAAGGTCGGATCGACTGTTCCTTTTATAGGCATGATCTCCGGCATACTCACTTTGCCAATTCTTTTTATCTGATCGAAAACCTGCTTTTGTTTATAATGAAGTTGCATGTCATATGCCAGATATTGCCACTTACACCCGCCGCATATTTCAAAATGTTCGCAAAAAGGAGGGATGCGGTCGGGCGAATTTGTACGGATTTTTACAACTTTAGCCTCCTGATATTTCTCTCTTTTTTTTATAACCTGAAGATCAACGATGTCTCCCGGGATAACTTGTGTAGTAAATACAACAATTCCGTCAACTCTGGCGATTGCTTTCCCCTCAGCTCCAATATCAATTATCTCCACTTGTTCGTAAAGTGGCAGTGGTTTATTCCTTTTTCCCAAAACGTAGCATATAAAATTTCCGCAAAGATATAAATTGATTTAGCACCCGAACGGTATATTTTCTGGTTTATATGGTATCTTTGCCGAAACTTTAAAAGTGCTTTTGGATACTGCTCAGTTCTATCATCTGACCGCTGTTCCAAAAGGTTATTTATTTTTGTATGTGATTGTGAATCATGAGTATATCAGTAGAAGAATTATACGTCGAATTTGGCGGTTTTGAGCTTTTTAAGCATGTTAATTTCATTGTAAATCCACGCGACAGGATTGGTTTAGCGGGAAGAAATGGCGCCGGGAAATCGACATTGCTTAAAATATTGGCCGGTTTGCAAACTCCTTCCTCAGGTCGCGTTATCGTTCCCAAGGACATAAAAGTGGGATATCTGCCTCAGCACATGGATCTCGCCGATTCGAGAACAGTGATGGAGGAGGCAGTTACGGCTTTTGCCGAAATTCAGGAACTTGAAAAACGAATTGAATTTCTTAATAATGAACTTTCGGTTCGTGAAGATTATGAGTCTGTTGAATATCATCGTATTATTGATGAAATGCATGAGGCAAACGAGCGCTTCCAGTTAATGGGTGGCACTAATTTTCATGTGGATATTGAACAGACAATGATCGGTTTGGGTTTTGAACAATCCGATTTCAGCCGGCAAACCTCGGAATTTTCGGGCGGATGGCGAATGAGAATTGAACTTGCAAAGATTTTATTGAAAAAACCAAATGTCTTTCTGCTTGATGAACCAACAAATCACCTTGACATTGAATCTATTGAATGGCTTGAGGCATTTTTAAAAGATTATGCCGGTGCCGTTGTTCTTGTCTCGCACGACCGGGCATTTCTCGATAATGTAACCAATCGTACAGTTGAAATCAGTCTTGGTAAGATCTATGATTACAAGGTTAATTACTCCAAATACCTGGATCTTAGGATCGAAAGACGTGAACAACAAATGGCGGCGTTTCGTAATCAGCAGAAGATGATTCAGGATACTGAAGATTTTATTTCGCGGTTCAGGTATAAGGCAACCAAATCAGTTCAGGTGCAATCACGTATCAAACAACTCGATAAAGTAGATCGCATAGAAGTAGACGAGGAAGACACACGCTCGTTAAATATAAAATTTCCACCATCGCCCCGCTCGGGAACTGTTGTATTTGAGGGCATTGAAGTTAGTAAGCGTTATGGCGACTTATTAGTGCTGGATAAAGTAGATCTTAAGCTTGAACGGGGAAACCGCATAGCTTTCGTTGGTAAAAACGGTGAAGGAAAGAGTACGATGGCCCGTATTATTATGCAGGAACTTGAATGTACCGGGGAGCATAAACTTGGTCATAATGTTAAGATTGGATATTTTGCTCAGAATCAGGCCTCAGCTCTGGACGAGGAGCTAACAGCTTACGAGACAATAGATAAGAGCGCAGTAGGCGATATAAGGACAAAAATCCGGGATATTTTAGGGGCATTTATGTTTTCAGGTCAGGATGCCGATAAAAAAGTTAAAGTTCTTTCAGGTGGCGAACGCGCCCGTCTGGCCATGATCAGTCTGCTGCTTGAACCGGTTAATTTTCTGGTTTTGGATGAACCAACAAACCATTTAGACATTCATTCCAAAGGGTTGCTTAAACAGGCTTTAATTAAATTTGACGGAACTCTGCTGGTCGTTTCTCACGACCGTGAGTTCATGGATGGATTGGTTAATGTCGTATATGAGTTTAAACATAAAAAGATACGGCAGCATCTTGGCGGAGTGTACGAGTTTCTGCAGAAACGTAAAATGGAGTCATTACGCGAACTGGAAATGTCCGCGCCAGAAAAAAAAGTAAAAAAAGAGGTAGTTAAAGAGGTTGTCGCAGTTAGTTTTGATGAGCGGAAAGAGATCAATCGTATGATCAGCAGATTTGAAAAACAAATTAACGAGGCTGAATATCAGATTTCAAAATTGGAGGCAGAAATATCGGCAATGGATAAAATGCTGGCTGATCCTGCAACAATTGACAATGGGTCGCTCTTCGAACGTTATGGAGTAAGTAAAAAGCAAGTAGAGGCAGAGATGAAACAGTGGGAGTCTCTGAATGAGGATCTTAAAGATTGGGAGAGCAAAAGAACCTGGTAAACAAATAAAAGATATGGAAAAAACAGATTATATTTTCGGAATGCGTACCATTATTGAGGCAATCAATTCCGGAAAGGAGATTGAGAAGATTTTGATAAAAAAAGGGTTGCAAGGGGAACTATATCACGAACTAATGGACCTTGTTCATCAGATGCAGATTCCCATCCAATTGGTTCCTATCGAGAAAATTGATCGGGTAACACGCAAGAATCATCAAGGTATTCTTGCATTTATCTCACCGATTATCTATCAGAATATCGAGGAGATTATTCCCCGGTTATATGAAGAGGGGAAAACCGCATTAATCCTGATTTTAGATGAGCTGACCGATGTGCGCAATTTTGGCGCTATCGCCAGGTCTGCTGAAGTAGCGGGTGTTCATGCCATTATTATTCCTGAAAAAGGATCTGCCCAAATCAATGCCGATGCTATAAAAACTTCAGCCGGAGCACTTCACCTTATTCCTGTATGCCGGACAAAAAGTCTGCCGAACGTTGTTAAGTATCTTAAGAATAGCGGATTGAAGATTATTTCAGCGACAGACAAGGGTGAAAAGTTTTATTATGACATTGATATGAAAGATCCTCTGGCCATTATTCTTGGCTCCGAAGATTTGGGTATTGAGGCCGGGTTGCTCAAAGTTTCAGACGAATGGGCTAAGATTCCTCAGATTGGTCAGATTCAGTCGTTAAATGTTTCTGTTGCGGCAGGGATTATAGTTTTTGAAGCCATCCGGCAACGCTCAGTTTCGGCGCTATGAGATAATAGGAACTTCGCGTTTAAAGGTTTCTTCCAGTGAGATAAATGTTTCGGTACTCGAAATACCGTCTATCCGTTGAATTTTTTCACTTAGAATTTCTTTCAGGTGTTCATTATCACGGGCATAAACCTTAATGAAAATGGCATACTGGCCGGTCGTGTAGTGGCATTCAACGATTTCAGCAATCAGACTCAGCTGTTTTGCCACTTCATGAAACATACCCCCTTTTTCGAGGAAAATTCCTACATACGTGCATGTTCTGTAATCTACTTTCTTTGGGTCGATATGGTATCCCGAACCGGTTATTACCTCCATTTCAATCATTCTGTTCACTCGCTGGTGAACGGCAGCCCGTGATATTCCACAATCAGTGGCAACATCTTTAAATGGTATGCGGGCATTTTTTGAGATAATGTCCAAAATATGCAGGTCCGTTTCATCAAGTTGATTTCGTAAAGTCATTTTTTATATTTCTCTTTTCTCTAAAACAGGACTCACTTTAGAATTTACTTTTATATCGATTAACAGAAATTTTATCCCACTGCAAATCGTGATCGGTTAATGGCGGCCGTTCGGTGGCCTTGTAACCAATTCCTATAATCGAAAGCACTTCCAGCCTGTCAGGCATATTAAAATGTTTGTGGATATACTCATTCGAAGTGATTTCATCATTAAAATACCGCCCGTTAATTTGAATCCAACAATAACCGAGTCCGAGCGACTCTGCTTCAAGTTGGATGAACAATGAGGCACTGGAACAATCTTCAAGCCATTCATTACTTTTTGCTTTATCACCGGCTATGATAATTGCCAGCGGGGCATGTTTGAGTAAGGAGGCTGCGTGTGGTTTTGATTTGGCCAGAAGCTCAAGTAAAGCAATGTCATTAACAATTATGAATTCTAGCGGACTATGTTCTTTTGACGAAGGCGCGAGAAGCCCGGCTGCGAGCAGTTTTTGAATCTTTTCATCTTCAATTTTCAGATCCAGAAATTTCCGGGTGGAACGACGGTTATAAAAGATTTCTAGCATAATAGATCAGGTTTGGTACAAATTTAGAAATCTTACTTGAATAAATGCAAAAAGAGTCATCCTTTTTCGGATAAGTCAATCTATTTAGTTAAACAGGGTACATTAATGCATCAAATTCGGATGATTTTTATAAAAGAAAATGCCCTTCACTGTTATTTTCTTTTATTTTGTATTTTCAATGATTGCTGCTCTGATTGCCTGTTGACAAACCGGACAGAAAGCATCTGTTTCATTTGATTTCATTCTGCAATTTTCCATTGGACTATAGATTCCTTTTGAAACGTAACCTCCTCCTTCGAAGACCCCTACTTTTGAAGCAAATTTGCCATTCCGCGGAGTTGGAACAGGTGTTTCGGCATCAATCATTCCTTTCCATTTTGAACCAAAATTAACCATTGTTGTCAGGTTGGGCTCCCAAGGTTCTGCTTTGAGATTGTAATAATCGTCGTATGCGACTTCCGAAGTGTAATATTCATCGGCTAATCCTGCAAAACCATGTCCAAATTCGTGAACAAATACATTGGGTGAAAGTTTGTGGTCTGAGGTACAAACATTGATGAAATTGTAAAATCCACCTCCGCCATACCGGGATGAGTTGACTAAAATGATGAGCTGGTCGTAAGGAACATTGGCTGCCATATCATGGACAGTCTTCATGTCAGAGGTGGTAAGGTATCTTGAAATATCGAAAGTGTAAAATGTGCTGTTGAACAATGTATTGCGGTAAATATGTTCTCCGGGAATATCTGTTCCTGATTCTAATGAAGGTGTTTCCAAGGCGTAGACGTTGAAATAATCCTTCATTTGCGAAAATGGAGCCGCAACAAAAAGTGAATCTGTAAGCCTTTTTGCATCATTTACAAATTTAGCCATCTCATCAGAAGTATATCCTTCAGCCAGAATAGCGATGTCAATCTTACGGGAATATTCGCCCGAGTAATAAATTTTCTGAACAGGAACATTTATACTATTTTCAGTGATGATAAAATAGTTTCCAGGATTGATTTTTTTTGCATAGATCTCTAAAAATTCACCGGTGTATGCCCGTTTTTCAATTTTAAGCAGAACATTTTTTTTGGGAAAAGGGAATCGGATAACCTGATAAAATGCCTTGTCTGTTACTTTAGCCTCCCCGGTCGTTTGCCACTCCTGAAAAAGCGGAGAAAAACCTTTCGAAAACAAGAGCTCTCCACTATTTTCATCGTAAACTTCAAAACGGTAAGTGCCAAGATTTTGATTGTCAATCAATGCGTTGTGTGAGCCGCTCCACATTTTTTCTCTTTTAACTTCACATGGGAAAACACTGGCTGTGTTGCGGTTTCCGGAAAGGAGATAATCAAACCGTAAAACATCGTCAGTAAAAAACTGATCGAATACAGGAGCGCCACATGCCGAAATTGGAATAAATAAAAGGATAATCCTATATAAAAGTTTCTTCATGAGCATCTTTCGTTACTTTTGCAATAATGATTCAAAATTAATGTTTTTGACTTATAAATATTTCCGATCATGTCTGTATTTTACGATTACATCAAGGAGTTTTTGCTGAGCAATGGTTTAGTACCCAGATTAGCTGTTTACGGGGCGGCGCTCGGTTCTTTTTTCTTTCTGATATTTTTTACCCTGATCATTTTTCTGATCGTTCGAAAGGTTTTTATTAAAATATTGGAGCGGGTTGTCTTGCGTACTACTGGCATATGGGATGACACCCTGTTCAATCATCGTGTTTTTCATGTGCTAGCCCATTTCCTCCCTGCTGTAATTATCTATCTTTCTGTTGGCTATGCGGGTGACGACATCGAGTGGTTGCCGTCTCTGCTAAAAGGACTGGTCCACATTTACCTTGCTGTTATTGTAATGTCTGCATTTATCCGTTTTCTTAATGCCGCACAAGAGATTTATAATACTTATCCTTATTCGAAAGACCGACCCATTAAAGGCTATGTTCAGCTGATGAAGATTCTGACATATTTTTTCGGATCGATTTTTATCATTGCAATTTTGGTGGATAAAAATCCTTCAAGTTTATTTGCCGGATTGGGTGCAATGGCTGCTGTCCTTTTATTGGTTTTTCGGGATGCAATTCTTGGATTTGTTGCCAGTATTCAGCTGGCTGCCAATAACATGATTAAGCCAGGTGATTGGATCACGGTACCCAAGTTTAACTTAGACGGAACTGTTCATGATATATCGCTGACGACTGTAAAAGTCCAGAATTGGGATAAGACAATTACCACTATTCCAACCTATTCACTCGTTTCGGAGTCAGTAACAAACTGGATCGGAATGCTTGAATCCGGAGGGCGACGAATTCAACGTGCTGTAAACATCGACATTACAAGTATTCATATCTGTGATCAGCCTTTAATCGAGCGGATTAACAAATTGCCCATGTTCAACGAATTTCTCAATCCGGAATCTTCGAATGGGGATGATTATCAGGATGATGAAAATGTAGGAGCCTTGAAAATGAATGTGTTTGATTCACCAACAAACCTTTCTCTGTTCAAGAAATATTTGGAAGGTTATTGTCGGGTTCATCCCGGAATTCACGAAAATATGACAAGAATTGTCAGGTTCTTGCAATCAACAGATAAGGGTCTCCCCGTTGAGATTATTGTATTCACCAAATCGCAGCAGTCGGATCTTTACGAGGCATTACAAGCAGAGATTTTTGACCATATTTTTGCAGTCCTTCCTGAATTTGATCTTCGGGTCTTTCAAAGTCCTTCAGGCCCGGGATTTGCCTTCTCCGGTAATTAAAAAGAGCGTTATTTATTGTAAAACTAAAAAATGTGAAATAATTTAGCCATTTTTGTATCAAATTGAAAGTATCGTGAAGAAGAATAATATTGAGTTAGACGAAGATTTTAAAGAACAAAGTGTCCATATTGATGATCTCGACCGTAAGATCCTCAAGCTGATAACTGCAAATGCCCGGATTCCTTTTCTGGAAGTTGCCAGAGAATGCGGCGTGTCGGGAGCTGCTATACATCAGCGTGTTCAAAGGCTTGTAGCTGTCGGGGTTATCATCGGTTCCGAATTTCTGGTAAGTCCCCAAAAGCTTGGATACAATACCACTGCTTATATGGGAATTTATCTGGAAAAGGTGAGCTACGATAAAAAAGTGCTAAAGCAATTGCGCGAAATATTGGAAGTTGTTGAATGTCATCATACTACGGGTCAGTATGCGATCTTTATAAAGATTCAGACAAAAACAAATAAGCACCTGATGAAAATTATTGATACCGATCTTCAGGCAATTGATGGGATTGCCCGAACCGAAACTTTTATCTCGCTGGAAGAAGATTTTAAACGTCAAATTCCAATTCGTTAAGTTCAGCCCCGATATTTTATAAACTACAAAGCCTCCATTATCCGGAGGCTTTGTAGTTTATAGTGAAACTTTCTAGAATGGAAGATCATCCTTGTCGTCAGCATCTCCGGCGGCGGGAATATCGGAAGATGAAAATGGCGGAGGATTAATTTGTCCCCCATTACTGCTCTGAACCACATCTACGCGAAAGGCATTTACATTACTGAACCATCTGCCCTGATATTCTTTCGATTCGATAGAGAAGGACACTTCCACATCACTGCCCACTTTTATCTTGCTGAACGTGTCGTTCTTGTCGTTAAACAGGGTAAAACAGATTTTCTTTGGAAACTGCTCTTCTGCAGTCTCAATTACCAAGTCCTGTTTTTTCCAATCACCTCGCGGGCTGGTACCAGTCACCTCTGGAAGAATGTGTACGATTTTTCCGGTTGTTTTAAAACTCATTATTTTATGATATTAAAGTTGCTTAAAAAAACAATATCCGGAATTAATAATCCCGGATATTGTAAACGGGGTTGATCCCCAAAAGTAATTTAAAAAATCAAATTATTTTTTGATTTCAAGAAGTTCGACTTCAAAAACAAGTACCGAATTAGGTTTGATATCCGCACCCGCTCCACGTTCGCCATATGCTAGTTCTGCAGGAATAACTAATTTCCATTTTGAACCTACAGACATCAGCTGAAGTGCTTCTGTCCATCCTGGAATTACTTGATTTACAGGGAATTTGGCTGGTTGTTTGCGGTCAACCGAACTGTCAAATACTTTGCCTTCAATCGTGGTACCGTGATAATGAACAAGTACAGTATCCGTAGCTAAAGGCTTTGGACCTGTTCCTTCTTTCATAATTTCGTACTGAAGTCCGCTTGCCGTAGCTTTCACACCTGTGCGTTTTAGATTTTCAGCGAGGAATTTTTTTCCGGCTTCACCGGCTTTTCCTGATTCCAACTGCTGAGCTTTCATAAAGTAACTTTGTGTACAAGCCGTAACTTTCGCAGCAGGGATTTGTGAAGAATCACCGTTAAGGGCACTGGTAAAAGCAGCCAGAATTATTTTTTGATCAAGATCTTTTCCTCCCGGAGCAGTAGGAAGATTTTTCTTAATGTTATTTCCTATGTCAATTCCAATTGCATAGGCTGCAGAATCAGCAAGGGTTTTCAGCTGAACTTTTGAACTCTTGAAAGTGTTGCATGATCCCAAAAATAAAGAACCAACAATCAGTGTAATAATCAGAGATTTAATTTGCATAACCGTTTACTTATAAATTTTTAAAATGTTTATTCTAATAAGTTGCGAATATAGAAATATTAATTGTGAATTTGGTATCAGATAATTTGAATAATTATTTAAAATCGGGAATTTATTAAAGAATATAATATTTCGCAAATGTATGAATAAGAGAGCTTAATCTGAATTGCCGAAGAATTGGTATTCTGCCGATTAGAAATCATCGTTGATTGTGCCCCTGAGAATCTCGCGTTTTCCCGGAGGACCGGGTATCCGCTCGGTTATAAATCCGGCTTCTTTAAGCGAACGGCGCACTACCCCCTTGGAGCAATAGGTTGTGAGTATAGCCTTTGGTTCACAGTGATTTGCGATTCTAATAAAAACAGTCGTTTCCCAAAGGTCAGGTTGTTTTTCAGGTGAAAAAGCATCAAAATAGATCAGATTAAAAAGAGGAAGGTCTGAAAAGCTGACCTCAGATAATCCTGAAGGGAGCTTGAATATCGAAAAGTAATCGGTGATTTTAACCTCTTTATTCCATTCGCTCTCATGTAACTGCCGGAATAGTCTGCTTTCATCAAAAGGGCGTAATTCAGGATAATTAAGGGTTGTCCAGATCTCAAGAGGTAAGGGATATTTTTCAACCGTGTAGTACCGCACCTGCTTTTTAGTTTTAATTGTCTCCAGAAGTGTGAGATAGGCATTTAGTCCGGTGCCAAAGCCGATTTCAAATATTACAATTGAGGACTGATCACATTTTTTTAACCCGGCTTCGATGAAAATATGATTCGATTCCTGAATCGCCCCATGCGTTGAATGGTAATGTTCCCC
Source organism: Mariniphaga sp. (assembly GCA_037133495.1). Lineage (GTDB taxonomy): Bacteria > Bacteroidota > Bacteroidia > Bacteroidales > Prolixibacteraceae > JAAFHB01. The sequence continues at coordinate 36,179 of JBAXOA010000028.1, forward strand.
GAAAGCGCTGACAAAAAGTGTGTCTGAACCGTCGTCCGTTTTAACTATTTCGGGTGTAATCATTTAAAATGATTGTAATTACGTGTTTATTCCATGAATGATTGGCAAAAATAGCGTGAAAAATCTTAATTTGCGCCTGCTTAAAAAATAAAAGCCAAATAGTAATGCTGATTAAGTTATACATAGAAAATCCAAACCCGAAAGATGTTCAGAAGGTGGTTGAAATTCTTCGTAATGGAGGTGTTATAATTTTCCCTACTGATACTATTTATGGCATTGGGTGCGATATAACTAAGGCCAAAGCCATTGAACGGGTTGCGCGGATTAAGAATGTAAAACCGGAGAAAGCTGATTTCTCTTTCTTGTTTTATGATCTGAGTAATATCTCAGACTATTGTAAACCAATTTCCAACGGGATTTTCAAGCTAATGAAAAAAAATCTTCCCGGTCCGTTCACATTTATTCTTAATGCTAACAGTAATATTCCGAAACTTTTCCGCAGCACGAAAAAGAGCATAGGAATTCGTGTCCCTCAAAATAATATCATCCGCGAAATAGTGCGTGAACTTGGAAATCCCATCCTTTCAACATCAGTCCGCGACGAGGATACTATCCTTGAATATACCACCGATCCCGAACTGATTCATGAAAAATTTGGCGATCTGGTAGATTTGGTAATTGATGGCGGATTTGGTGGAAATATCCCTTCAACGGTAATCGACTGCATTGGCAGTGAACCTGTAATCACCCGTTCAGGCAAGGGAGAGCTGATAGAATAGCTGTAGCAGATCTCCAATTGAAGGGAATATCAATTTAAAGGAATTTTAGAAATGTTTGAAATTTCTTAAACCGATTGAATTCCATAAGTTAACCAAATCTTAACCTTTTTGAATATAAATTATTAAAGGAATTGCGTAAATTTGTAAATTACTTTATAATAATTAAACTATGAATAAAATATCAGATGTTGTAAAGCCGGGTGTAGTAACAGGTGACGACTTGCAGTATATCTTTAAAGTTGCCAAGGCCAATGGGTTTGCTATTCCTGCGGTGAATGTAGTTGGGTCTTCAACCGTGAACGCTGTTATGGAAGCTGCGAAAAATGTCAATGCACCGGTAATGATTCAGTTCTCTAACGGAGGTGCTGCTTTCAATGCGGGTAAAGGACTTAAAATGGACGGACAACAAGCCGCTGTTTTAGGCGCTATAGCCGGAGCAAAACATATTCATACACTAGCTGAAGCTTATGGCGTAAGGGTTATCCTTCATACTGACCATGCAGCAAAAAAATTACTTCCATGGATTGACGGTCTTTTAGATGCGAGCGAGAAGAATTTTGCCGAAACAGGCAAGCCTCTTTTCAGTTCACATATGCTTGATCTTTCAGAAGAGCCTATCGAAGAGAATATTGAGATCAGCAAACGCTATCTCGAACGGATGAGTAAAATGGGGATGACCCTCGAAATTGAACTTGGTATCACAGGCGGAGAAGAGGATGGAGTTGATAACAGCGGATTGGATAACAGCCTGCTTTATACCCAGCCTGCCCACGTTTTTTATGCTTATCAGGAGCTGAGCAAAGTATCTCCAAACTTTACAATTGCTGCTTCTTTTGGCAATGTTCATGGTGTGTATAAACCAGGGAATGTGAAATTGATGCCGATCATCTTGAAAAATTCTCAGGATTATATCAAGGAAAAATTAGGTATTACCGATGCGCATCCTGTTAATTTTGTGTTCCATGGCGGATCCGGCTCAACTCATGCCGAAATTCGCGAAGCAATCAGCTACGGTGTTATCAAAATGAACATCGACACCGATACCCAATGGGCGTATTGGGATGGTGTTCGCCAGTTTGAAGCTGCTAACCACGGTTATTTACAAGGACAGATCGGAAACCCTGAAGGAACCGACAAACCAAACAAGAAATTCTATGATCCCCGCGTTTGGTTACGCAAGGGAGAAGAGACACTTATCGCCCGCTTAAAACAGGCATTTGAAGATCTGAATGCCATTGACAGCATTTAAGATTACAAAATATTCTTAATTCTTACCGCTTCGGATAATTCCGGGGCGGTTTTTTTTTGCAAAAAGCTTTTGGAATTGAATTGCTTTTAAACGTTATTCTTCACCACCGCCGATCATAATTTCAAAGCAGCATTTATTCCATTGACATAAAAAAACTAATTTTACATGATTTCTCATTTAGCATTGCAGTAAGAGATAAAATTCAGCACTATGCGGTATTTCGTAATTATATTCCTGTTTTTCACCTTCGAAGGCTTTACTCAAAATAACAAGGCGCTAACTAGAAATACGGAATCGCTTTATATTCAGGCTAAAGGGTTGGCGCAGACAGGCGACAGAGTCAAAGCTATTTCCTTGCTCAGGCAGATTTTAAAAACTAATCCGCAATATTATATGGCTTTTTTCGGATTGGCTGATATTTACCATGAAACCGGAGAATTGAAACTTGAACGTGAGGCGCTTATCAATGGATTAAAAACCGGATCAGATCAATTCCCGGCCGGTTACAAATATTTGGCCGAACTTTTATATAAAAACGCTGAATATTCTGAAGCCTTAAAAAATATGGAACAGTATAGCCGGCTTAAAAATCCACTTACTATTCTTGAGAATCGTCTGCTGGAGTCCTGCCGCTTTGCAACAAAGGCTATGAAATCACCTGTATCTTTTCAGCCAGTGAATGCCGGGGATTCGATTAATTCCGATGCGGATGAATATTGGCCCAGTTTAAACGGAGAGGCTAATTCTTTGGTATTTACACGATTAATGAGGACGGATAAAGATGGTCGAAAGCTTACCTATCCGCAGGAAGATTTTTATATTTCGAACAAGGATGCTTTAGGCTGGCGTAAAGCCACAGCTTTGGGTCCGCCGGTAAATACAGAAGATAATGAGGGCGCACAGTGTATTTCGGCTGACGGGCGGCTTCTTTTCTTTACAGGGTGCGGCCGTTCCGACGGATTGGGAAGCTGTGATATCTATATGTCAGTTAAACAGCAAGGAAAATGGTCGGGGCCTGTGAATTTAGGTGAGCCGGTGAATACAAATTACTGGGAATCGCAACCTTCAGTTTCTGCTGATGGTAAATGGCTTTATTTTACCAGTAACCGGAAGGGTGGCAAAGGGAATATGGATATATGGAGAGCAGAAAAAATAGGTGTCTCCCGCGTAGGTTACCCTGTTTATGGTAAAGTCAATAATCTAAGTGTTGTGAATACATCTGGAAATGAGCTGTCTCCATTTATTCATGCAGATGGCAAAACGCTCTATTTTGCTTCTGATTTTTGGCCTGGAATGGGTGGTAAAGATCTTTTTTATATCAGAACTGACAGCACAAATATCGAACCTCCGCAAAATCTTGGGTATCCTATCAATACTTCTGCCAATGAAGAAGGGTTGGTTGTCGAGGTATCCGGTGAGCGAGCCTGGTTTACATCCAATAACAAAGGTTTTGGGGGGCGCGATATTTTTACTTTCATTGTGCCGGAAACAATTAAACCAAAACCCGTTTCATGGGTGAAGGGAAGGATTACTGATCGAAATACCGGACAGCTGATATTTGCTGATATTACATTAAATAACCTGATCCTTAATAGATTAATTTATCATTTGTATCCGTTTGAGAATGAAGGCGAATTTCTTTTCTGTCTCCCGTCAGGGCCAAATTACGGACTCAATATTTCCAAAGAAGGCTACCTTTTCCATTCTGAAAACTTTAATCTTTTGGGCGAGTCAAGCCGATATCAGCCTCTTACTTTAGAGATACAACTAGATCCGTTAGAGCAGGGAAAATCAACTATTCTTAAAAATATTTTTTTTGCTACAGATTCATTTCGGTTAAAACCGGAATCACAGATTCAGCTCAGTGAAATAATCGCCTTTTTAGTGAACAATCCAGATTTGATAATTGAGATAGGAGGTCATACCGATCATCAGGGTTCTGAAAATTATAATGTGGTTTTGTCAACCAAAAGAGCCGATGCTGTCGTTCAATCTCTTTTCAAGCATGGAATTCCATTATCCAGACTTAAAAGCAAAGGATACGGATTTTCAGTTCCACGGGCTGATAATTCAAAAGAGGAGGGGAGAGCGCTAAACCGTAGAATTGAATTCAAAATTTTAGAATTTACACAAGGGAAAAAGAAAGGGAATTAGATTTAAGATTTATGCGTTTTGCCTGAAAATTTGCCAACTGGCTTTGGCATCTTAATCAACAACAAGCTCAACCAGATATTCAAAGTGATCACCCGATATCTTCTCCTTTACAGTAAAACCGCATAATTTGGCATAGTCTTCACATGTTTCAGGATCGATAAACAGCCATTGGAAAGGTTTACCTTTAATCGCCTTATAAGTTAGCCGGTATGTAATTTCTCCATAATATTTGCCTGATGCAAGGTCAACCCATGTCTCTCCATTTTCATCTGCGAAAAGATAGAGCAGATCGGACGAGTCAAGCAAAATCTTACCTCCCGGATTGAGGAGCATTTTCAGGTGAAGGAGTAATATTTTAAATCCGGGTAACGTTTGGGCTATGCCGGCACCGTTCATCATTAAAAGTATGGTGTCGTATTTCCGGTCAGTCAGTCCATAAATATCTTTAAGGAGTACATTTTTGACTCCTCTTTTTCGCATCGTATCACAAGCCATCGGTGAGATATCAAGTGCCTCAACATCAAAATAGTGATCCTGCAGCCAGATGGAATCGGCCCCGGCACCGGCCCCTACATCGAGTATTTTTCCGGAACACCGCTTCAATGCCTCTCGCTCCTGTAACGGCATTTCATCATAATTTCTGAAAAATGTGGAGGGTAAAAGGAAATCATCTTCGGCAATATCAGATTTTACGACAATTGATTCTCCGGTTATGCCATTTATATAATCCCATAAGGCATGTCCAATTGGATCGTGATGTTTCTTTAATACTGGCATTTGGGAATGACGGATATAGAAATTAGTTAATAAAACTGATGAAAAGTGCAATATTTAAGGCAGTTACCATGCCACCGATCAGATAGAGCATTGTTGCATATAATTTACTGTTTTTGTACTTGCCCATCACCTTTTCAGAGGAGGTGAGCCATACCTGGACAAAGATGGTAATCGGAAGTTGAATGCTGAGCATCATCTGTGAATAGATAAGTCCTTTAAAAGGATTTGAAATTACAAATATGATCAGAAGAGCAACTATAAAAGAGATGGTGATGCCGAGCCTTGAGTGATTATCTTTAATGTCGTATGGCTCGCTGAAGATTCCGGAGAAGATCGAACCTGCGGCCATGCCTGAAGTAATCGTGGATGCGAGACCGGAGAAGAGCAGTGCCACCGCAAAAACTACCCCTGCGTGAATCCCAAGTAACGGGGCAAGCAGATTTTTAGCTTGCTGAAGCTCAGTTACTACTGTGCCGGCTTTAAAAAAAGTTGCAGCAGCCAGTAAAATCATGGCACTGTTGATGGCCCAGCCGATTATCATCGATATAATGGTATCAAGAAATTCATAATTCAGTCTTTTCTTGATTGTTTTCTCGTCCTGAAGATTCCATTGCCGGCTCTGAATAATTTCGGAATGCAGAAAGAGGTTGTGGGGCATTACTACAGCGCCTAATACGCTCATTATTATCACCATTGAGCCTTTTGGAAAAGAAGGAGTCACCCATGAATGAATGGCCAGGTCCCAGTCGATATTAACCAGTGAAAGTTCATAAAGGAATGATAGTCCAATGACAGAAACAAATGCGATGATCCATTTTTCAATCATTTGGTAGCCATTGGTAAAGAGCATGATCAGCACAAATATGACCACAAGGATGGCTCCGGCTCTGATAGGAATTTCAAATAACATATTCAACGCAATGGCTCCGCCAAGAATTTCCGCCAGTGAGGTTGAGATGGATGCGATAATTGCTGTAATCAGAACTGCCAGCGAATAACCTGGTTTCATATATTTGGTTGTCGCTTCAGAAAGACATAAACCGGTGGCAATGCCCAGATGCGCAACATTATGTTGAAGCATAATCAGCATGATGGTCGAAAGAGTTACCATCCAGAGTAAAGTATAACCAAATTGAGCCCCGGCACCCAAATTGGAAGCCCAGTTTCCCGGATCGATAAACCCGACAGTAACCAGCAAACCCGGACCCAGAAACTTTAAAATTTCGAGTCCGCCGAATTTGGGCCGGTAATCTTTCCGGTCGATATTGTTGAAAAAATGAGAGATCCTTTTGAACATAGTGCAAAGTTAACGTTTTTTGGAGTTTTTAGTTTTACAATTTAATCGCCATTCTGAATCAAAAACGGTAAATTTGTACCCAAATGATGAAGGAAAAAGTTGTAATTGGGCTTTCTGGAGGTGTGGATTCAAGTGTTGCGGCGTATCTGCTAAAAAAAGAAGGATATGACGTGATTGGTGTTTTTATGATTAATTGGAAAGAAAATACTGGAACGCTTACCGCCGAATGTACTTGGGAGGACGATGTGACGTTCGCAGAAATGATCGCTAAAAAATTGGATATCCCATTTCATGTTGTCGATCTCTCCGATTTTTATCGTAAAAGGGTGATTGATTATATGTTTTCGGAGTACGAAAAAGGTAGAACACCAAATCCTGACGTGCTGTGCAATCGTGAGATTAAGTTTGATCTTTTTATGGAAAAGGCGATGGAACTTGGTGCGCAGTTTGTTGCAACCGGTCATTACTGCAGAAGGGAAATTGTTAATATTGACGGCACTGATTATTTTCGTTTATTGGCCGGAACTGACCCAAATAAAGACCAGAGTTACTTTTTATGCCAGTTGAATCAGTCACAACTTTCAAAATCGCTGTTCCCCGTGGGCCATTTGTTAAAACCTGAAGTGCGCGAAATTGCACGCCAGCAGGGACTGATTACTGCAGAGCGCAAAGATTCGCAGGGGATTTGTTTTGTTGGCAAGGTCGATCTTCCTGTATTTCTTCAACAGAAACTGGCAGCAAAAAAAGGGAATGTTATCGAAATTCCAGCTTCTTTTATGGCTAAGAAGAAAGATTTGCCGGTATTACCAGAATTTTTCGATCGGTTATGTTCACCTTTCCCTTATAAACCATGGAATGGCAAAGTAATTGGCGAGCATAACGGAGCCCATTTTTATACCATTGGACAACGGAAGGGATTGAATATCGGAGGATACGAAGAGCCACTCTTTGTTTTAGCAACAGATGTTGTCCGCAATATCATTTATGTTGGTGAAGGTAAGAATCACCCGGGACTCTTTCGCAGGGGTCTGTTTATCCCAAAAGAAGATATCCACTGGGTACGTCCTGATTTTTTTATGACTGAGGGCGAAGAACACAGTTTTTCCTTTCGTGTTAGATATCGGCAACCCCTTGAAAAAGGGATAATGACAATCAAAACCGAAGGAGCCTATGTCGTGTTTAATGAAGAGCAACGCGGCATAACTTCCGGGCAATTTGCTGCATGGTACCTCGATGACGAGCTGATCGGCTCAGGTGTGATTGCCTGATTAACCCAATTTGATTTATTATAAAAGTATCACTAGTGTCTATTAATAATTGTTAAATACAATTCTAACTTACATATTATCA
>JBAXOA010000029.1:0-43372 GCA_037133495.1 Mariniphaga sp.
AACCCATCAACAAATAAACCCATAAACCCATAAACCCATAAACCCATAAACCCATAAACAAATAAACCCATCAACAAATAAACCCATCATAAAGGAGGACAAACAATGAGCAATATTATTCAAGTTAAAAAAGAAGTAGTTAAGTTTCTGAAAGAGAACATTAAGTGCTACGATGTAACTGTCATCAAAATCGGCAAGACACAGGAGATGTGGAGTGCTGTGGCAGAGGTATATGAAGACGATTCATTTCTGAAATCAATGAATTTGCCACCTAAACAAGTGAGGCTCTTTTACTCCATTAAAATGGACGACAACCTCGAAATAACCGCCTTCGAACGCCTTAACTCATTTGAAGGGATGGATGTAACTTCAGAGTAACAGGTTTAATAAATTTGAGTCATGACAAATAATCTGATTTATGTGTATTGTCTGGCAGACAGAATGCCCGATCTCTCCGGTATAACTGAATTCACCGGTTTACACCCGATTGAGTCCGGGGGAGTTTTCGCGATCATGAAAGAAGTTTATGAGAGTGAATTTGCTGAGGAAAACTTCAAGAAAAATCTATCAGATTTTCAGTGGCTCGAAACCAATGCGCGACATCATGTTGAAGTGATTAATAAAATCAGTGAGCAGCATACGACTATCCCGTTTAAGTTCGGTACGATTTTCAAAACCGAGGATAGTCTGAAGAAATTCATTACTGATTACTCCGATTCGTTGGCCGATAACTTCAAAAATATTGAAGGAAAAGAAGAGTGGTCGGTAAAAATCTACAGCGACAGGAATGCCCTGAGTGAACAAATTGATGAGTTGAGCGTGGAAGCTGCTGAACTCGAAAAACAAATCATGGCAAGTTCGCCCGGAAAAGCGTATCTTCTAAGAAGAAAAAAAACAGACCTAATAGAGCAGGAGATCAACCGGATTTGTAAAACCTACGGACAACAATATTACGATGAATGCTCAAAGCATAGCGAATCAACAAACCTGAATAATCTGTTACCAAAAGAATTTACCGGAAGGGAAGACACGATGATCCTGAATGCCACTTTTCTTGTAAAGAAAAATTTAGTCGCTGATTTTAATAATACAGTCGAAACACTGAGTGAAAGAGATGGAAACTATGGCTTTTTTATTGAATCTACGGGTCCGTGGCCACCATTTAGTTTTATCGTAATCAAAGAAAAGCAAAAATGAACAATAATAATGTAATCGATCAGTCAAAAGACATCACTATTCTTGAGCTGCTCGACAGAGTATTAAATAAAGGAGTTATTCTGACAGGCGATGTCGTTATTTCAGTAGCCGATGTCGATCTGGTCTATTTAGGTATAAAATTATTGTTAAGTTCCGTTGAAACGATGGAGCAGTTAAAAGCCGGCAAGGCCATTAAAGAGATGGAGAGACCTGATTAAATCCGACTATAAAGCGAATACTGAGGCGTGCGGCTTAAAGAAACAAATTTGATTTATCATGGAAAGTTTAATATATACAATAATTTCGGTAAAAAAGGATCCCGCTAAGCTGAATAATCTCCTGAAAGAGATGAAAGGTCTTTCGGGAGCTGACTTGTATGCTGTTACTTTTAATGAGATTTCAGCAGTTGTCAGCGATTTGAACCGTACCGATATGATTGCAGATAAAACCAATGCCTTGGTATATGCCGGCGTAATCGAAATTTTGTCACAACAATTCACCCTGCTTCCTATGCGATTCGGATCCGTTATGGAATCACGGGATGCAATCCTTCAAATACTCGAAAGAAACGACATCGAAATTCAAAAAAATCTTCAGAAAGTTGAAAATAAAATCGAGTTTGGGCTTAAGGTATTCTGTGACTCGGAAAAATTACTGGAAAAGCTGATTGCAAATTCAGAAACAGAGGTAAAAACCAGCGCTAATTCTTCGCCGGAAATAAAAAATTCAATCTTCAGAGATTATGTGAATCAAAAATTAAAAACACACAGACTTGAAGAATTGCTGGTAAATCATGTCGATTCAGTTATTGATGGACTTACAGACCATTTAAACGGGATGAACGCAGTGAGTAAATTTAAGAAAATGCTCACCCCTACCACGATTATTGATGCGGTTATCTTACTAAAAAAAGAGCATAAAGAGCAGCTGATTGCTGAAGTTAAAGCGTTTCAAAATAACTATTCGGGGCTTAACTTTGTATTAACGGGACCGTGGCCTCCCTATAATTTTGTAGAAACAAATATAAAGTAGAAAATATTTATGAGCGAAAACAAAATACTTTTTAATACCGGGTCGTTGGATGATCTTTCGGAAGAGATGGGGAAACTAACCAGCATTGAGAACTCAAAGCTGAAGCTTACTCCGGCAAATGCCGATTCAGGTCTTGCAAAACTGGTATTAACATTGGTTGAGCTCATCCGTAAATTGGTTGAGAAGCAGGCAATGCGCAGAGTTGATGGCGGTTCATTGAGCGATGAAGAGATCGAAAGATTAGGTGAAACTCTTATGAAACTTGAAATGAAAATGGAAGAACTAAAAAAACATTTCAACCTCACCGACAGAGATTTAAACATTAATCTTGGGCCTTTGGGCGATTTGATGTAGCAGACCAGCGACTTCGACTTCGCTCAGCGACCATCGGCTTCGCTCCTTTAGATTTGCAAATGATTATTTTAAGATCATGGGAAAAAATATTAAATCGGTAAAAGCTATCCTTCGCCGGAAGGCAGAAAAACTATTGACTGAAAGGGGCATTTCTGATACATTCAGTGCCCTTAAATCTAAATATCTCCCAACCGATAAACCCGATAAAAAGCCTGATAATAAACTAATTAATCCCTCAGCCTTTAGACTTATAAACCCATCAGCTAGCCAATCTGCAAGCCCATCAACCGATCTGCCTGCAAACCTATCAGATGCCGATACGCTAAAACTTCTCCATGAGCTGGAAGTGCATCATATAGAGCTGAACATGCAAAATGAGGAACTAACCCGGGCAATCAATCAGGCACGAATTTGCAAGGAAAAAGCAGAGCTTAATGCAAAAAAATATGCCGAATTATATGATTTCGCCCCATCGGGTTATTTTACACTTTCCAAAGAAGGAAGAATAGTTGAAATGAACCTCGCAGGGGCAAAAATGTTATCCAAAGAACGCTCATTGCTTAAAAACCGCTTATTCCAATTCTTACTGTCAGAAAATAACATACCGCTCTTCATTCTTTTTCTGAATAACGTGTTTGCCGGCAAAATCACACAAACCTGCGAACTCACCCTCGCACAGGATGGTTTTTTGCCGTTGCATTTATTTGTTACCGGCATTATGACCGATGAGGAGCAATGCCTGCTCACAATTGTCGATATCTCCGATCGTAAGCGAACAGAAGATGCACTTCGGCAGAGTGAGCAAGATTGCGACAATATTTTAAATGAAATTTCGGACGTCGTTTGGTCTCTTTCCTGGCCCGATATGAAAGTAAATTATATCAGTCCATCGGTAGAACAATTATACGGACTGCCGTTAAAGGATTTCATAGAAAATCCCTCCTTATGGGAGAGCATGGCGCATCCAGATGACAAGCACATCTCAGAAAAGGCAATGAATCAATTACTTGCCGAAGGAACTGCTGTCAGGGAGTGCCGCATCGTGAGGCCCGACGGAAGTATTGTATGGATCAATGATAAAAGCAAAGTCATCTACGACAAGGATAATACGATTGTAAGAGTTGACGGAGTTTCGCGCGATATTACCGAGGAAAAGCAAGCAGCAATATTCCGGGAGATTAACCACAAAATAAATCAAATATTAAACGAATCAGGAGATTTGAAGGTTTCCGTCCATCGTGTGATCGATTGTTTAAAGAAAAAAACCGGATTCGATGCGATAGGAATTCGTCTTCAGCAGGGCGACGACTTCCCTTATTTTGCACAGAATGGCTTTTCTTCCGAATTTCTTTCAACCAAAAATACGCTTATCGGGCATACTAAAGCCGGTGGACTTTGCCGCGACAAAAGTGGCAACATCAAACTCGAATGTACCTGCGGCCTGGTTATTTCCGGCAAAACTGATCCTGAAAATCCATCCGTCACTGTGGGTGGTAGTATCTGGACGAACGATTCATTGACGTTTCTAGAAATCGCTCCGGGCGACGATCTTCGGTTTCATCCCCGTAATCAGTGTATTCATCAGGGCTATGCTTCTGTCGCATTGATTCCTGTCCGCACCAAAGACAAAAATATTGGTCTGATCCAGTTCAACGACCATCGCAAAGGCTGCTTTACAATCGATATGATAGATCGTCTCGAAGGAATGGCTATGTATCTCGGTGAGGCAATAATGCGGAAGCAGGCAGAAGAAGAGCTTCAGAAAAGCAATGAGCTGTTCGCATTGTTTATGCACCACTCTCCCATTTACGCCTTTATAAAGGAAGTAACTTCAACCGAAAGCCGCACACTGAAAGCCAGCGATAACTATCGTGATATGATTGGAATTCCGGGTTCTGAAATGATTGGCAAGACGATGTTTGAACTGTTTCCTGCCGAAATTGCCGCTTCAATTACCGCCGATGATTATGCAGTTGTTTCTAATAATGAAATCATTGAAATTGAGGAGACTTTTAACGGACATATTTATTCATCGATAAAATTTCCTATTTCACGGAATGGTCAGAACCTGCTTGCAGGTTTCTCATTAGATATCACAGAACGAAAAGTACTTGAGAAAAAACTGCAGGAAAACGAGCTGAAGTACCGTCTTTTGTTCGAAACGGCACAGGAAGGAATCCTGGTTGCACAGGGTACTAATTTTAAATTCGTTAATCCCATGAGTATGGAATTAACCGGTTATTCCGAAGCAGAGCTTTTGACTTTGCACTTTCTGGAAATTGTTCATCCCGACGACAGGGAGTTTGTAATAAACAATTTTCAGAAACGGATCAATAACAAGCCTGCCGAAAACCGGTATACTATCAGAATATATAAAAAGGATAATAGCCTAAGATATTTCGAGTTAAGCGGTGCTAAAACTGAATGGGAGGGTGAACCTGCAGTAATTATTTTTGTTGCGGATATTACCAACCGGATACATGCGGAGCAGGCATTAAAGAAAAGTGAAAGCCACGCCAGAGCGCTTATCAATGCGATGCCCGATATGATATTTATACTTAGCAGTGAAGGCGTTTACATCAATTATAAGGCGGCCAAAGAGGACCTCGGCTATCAGCAAAAATCACTTATTGGTCTTAATAACAGGGACATTACTCCGCCTGAATTTGCAGATCTGATTGATGAAAAAATAAAAATTACGCTACAAACCCTTAAAATACAGGTATTTGAATACCAATTTCAATTTCCAACCGGAGAGACAGGTGAATACGAAGCAAGGATGGTCCCCGGCGGGTCGGATGAGGTTATAGTGATTGTGCGCAATATTACCGAACGGAAAAAAGCGGAGGCAGAAATTATCCAAAAAAATGAAGATCTGCAAAAGCTTAATTCTGAAAAAGACAAATTCTTTTCTGTCATTGCCCACGATTTGCTTAACCCGTTTCAGACGCTTTTAGGATTTTCATCGACGATGGGAGAAGATCTGCTAAACCTGCCGTTAGAAAAGGTTCAGAAGATCGCAATGAATATGAGATCCTCGGCAAATAAACTGTTCTACCTGCTCGAAAACCTTCTGGAGTGGTCGCAGATACAACGAAGCGGAAATAAATTCAAGCCTGTAAGATTAAACTTAACGAAAAGAATTGACGAGATTATTGAGTTGATTCAGGATACTGCCGATAAGAAAATGATTGTGATAAGCGTTGATATTCCGGAGGAACTTTCGGTAATGGCTGATTCTCAAATGTTCGAGAGCATGATGCGTAATCTTGTATATAATGCGATAAAATTTACTCCGCCACAAGGCCGGGTCACCATCGCGGCGGTTCCGTTATCCGATAACCTGGTTGAAATATCAATAACGGATACCGGTATAGGAATGGATCAAACAATCATCGATCATCTCTTCATCCTTGATAGCCAGATAAACCGAAAAGGTACCGAAGGGGAATCAAGTACAGGTCTGGGTTTGATCATTTGTAAGGATTTTATCGAACGGCACGGCGGGAAAATCCTGGTAGAAAGCAAGGTGGATAAAGGAAGTACTTTCCGGTTTACGTTACCGAAATACATTTAAAATTATGAATAAAGGAACTGAATCTAAAGCTGCAATACTGCGACAACTAGCCGAGGAATTGTTGAAAAACAAGGCGGCTACGGCTTCGCCCGGCGACCTGAAAACTACGGATTCGCCATCCGTAATGCCCTCATCATCTCTGCCTTTCAACTTTTCGGAAGCCAATCTGGCAGCGCTCTTATATGAAATAGAGGTAAATCAGATTGAGCTGGAAATGCAGAATGATGAGCTAACCCGGGCAAAAGAGGAGGCAGAAAATGCCTCATTGAAATATTCCGAATTATACGACTACGCCCCTTCGGGTTATTTTTCCCTTTCAAAAGACGGCAGTATAACCAAGCTAAATTACAGCGGAGCCGGGCTGCTGAACAAAGAAAGAACGCTTTTACACAACAGTCTGTTTGCATTCTTTATTTCTGATGATACCAGACCAGACTTCACACTGTTTCTGGAGAAAATATTTGCTCATAAAACAAGCGAAAATTGCGAGGTGACGCTAATTACTCCGGGCATCGACCCTAAAGAAGTTTACCTGACCGGCAAAGTCGATACCCATGAAGAAAATGCACTTATTGTTGCTACCGATATCACACTTCGCAAACAAACAGAGCTGAAGCTAAAAAAGGAAGAGGAGTCTCTTCATCGGATAATCTCCGGAACCAACTCCGGCACATGGGAGTGGAATGTACAAACAGGCGAAACTACATTTAATGAGCGCTGGGCCAACATTATTGGTTATACGCTCCAGGAGATTTCGCCTGTGTCAATTGAAACCTGGATCCGGTTTACTCATCCCGAGGATTTGATATGTTCAGATCATTTACTGAAAAAACATTTTATCGGTGAAACTGCCGGCTATGAATGCGAAGCGCGGATGCGACATAAAAATGGTGAATGGATCTGGGTTCTGGATAAAGGTAAAGTCAACACCTGGACAAAAGATGGTAAGCCACTGATCATGTCAGGAATTCATCAGGATATCACTGATCGTAAAAAATCGGAAGCGGATCTCCTTGAAAAAGAAACTCAATATTACAATCTTGCCAATGCAGGCGCTGCTTTGATATGGAGAGCCGGAACCGACAAGTTGTGCAATTATTTTAATAATATCTGGCTGGAATTTACCGGTCGTACCCTTGAACAAGAGATGGGTAATGGCTGGGCCGAGGGAGTTCATCCCGACGATCTTCAACGCTGTCTTACTATTTTTACGACTTCCTTTGATAAACGCGAATACTTCGAAATGGAATACCGGTTGCTTCATGTGAGCGGCGAATACCGTTGGTTGTTAGATATGGGGAAACCAAATTACAACCTTAGCGGTGAATTCGTTGGCTACATCGGACATTGCTTCGACATCACCAGCCGCAAGCAAAGTGATGAGATATTACTTGATAAGATGAATCAATTGGAACAATTTCAGCGGCTCACTGTCAATCGTGAACTCACCATGATTGAATTGAAAAAAGAAATCAACGAAATGCTCCTGCAAACGGGGCAGAAAGCAAAATATGTTATTGTGGAATAATTAAAAACAAAAAGCAATGAACCTAAAAGATTTAAAAATCGGAATACAGCTCATGACAGCCTTTTTGATGATGCTGGCACTCGTCATTTTTTTGGGTGCAACCGCCATTCAGCAAACCAATCAAATTCAGGCACAGGGAGAAATAATGTTCAACCATCCTTTGCAAGTAAGACGAGCCATAAGTGATATAAATCTAAATATCAAAGACTTTCAACTGGCATTCCAGAAACTATTGCTTGCTGAAAATGATTCAGACAAACAACTAGCCCTTCAAGTCATAGATCTGGCTATTGCTTCTTCCCATTTGCAATTCGATATTCTTAGAAACAAATATTTAGGTCCTGCCGCAGATATAGAAAATTTAAGCAACGACTTCACAATACTGGAATCAAATATCAAACAACTCAGCAATCTGGAGTTGTCCGGAAAGTCGTTCAGTGCGAAGGAACACCTCAATCCGACCGGATTAATCACGCAGAATTGCGCCCGCGCGCAGTCTGCATTGGATGTTATAGATCGTTTTGCCAGAAAAAAAGCCCAGGAACTTAATGACACATCGGCAAGAATGAAAAATGAATTAAGGAGCCGGTTAATCTTTTTTGTAGCGGTCATTTTATTGCTTACGTTGCTTATTAACTACATTCTAATGCGAAACATCCGTTTCCCGTTAGATGAGCTTATTATAGCAACCAAACGTTTTCATGACGGCAATATGGAAGCCAGATCATTGTATTCGTCTAAAAATGAGTTTGGTGACTTGTCATCATCCTTCAACCGTTTGGCCGATCGAATTGAAGAAAATATCTCTTTAAATGAAAAAATAGTAAACTTTGTAAGCTTGTTGCTGAGTGAATACAGTGCTGAAAAATTCTTCCGCACCATGCTTAACGGTCTTGTTTTGAATACCGGCTCACAAATTGCAGCAGTTTACCTGCTAAATGACGATAAAGATACTTTTGAATATTTCGGGTCAACCGGGACTGATCAGATTGCCAGAAAATCGTTTTCAGCCAATGACTTTGAAGGCGAATTTGGAGCTGCCCTGACTTCTCATAAAATGCAGCATATCAAAAACATCCCCAAAGATACCCGCTTTGTTTTTTCAACGGTTAGCGGACAATTTATCCCATCAGAGATCATCACGATCCCTGTTGTAATCAATGGGGAAGTTATTGCTATTATTTCGCTGGCCGGCATTTACACCTATAGCAGCCATTCAATTCAGCTATTAGCCAATGTCCAGGATTTCCTGCGTTTACGAATAGAAGGAGTATTGGCTTATCGCAGTGCGGAAAAACTATCAGCAAAACTGCTGGTTCAACGGAATGAACTCGAAGGTCAGAAAAAAACTTTGTCTTATCAATCGTCGGTTTTAATTGGACAAAATGTCGAACTCGAAGAACAAAAAAATCAGTTAAACAAAGCCAACCAGCTTAAAACCAATTTTCTTTCAAACATGAGTCATGAACTGCGCACACCGCTTAATTCGGTGATCGCGCTCACAGGTGTTCTTAATCGTCGTTTGGCTGAAAAGATTTCTGCTGAAGAACTTAGTTACCTGGAAGTGATTGAACGGAACGGGAAGCTTTTGTTGGCGCTGATTAATGATATTCTTGATATTTCGCGCATTGAAGCGGGTCGCGAAGAGGTCGAAATTTCGGGTTTTAACATTAACGCAGTGATTGCCGACATTGTAAACATGATCGAACCAATTGCAAAAACCCAAAACATTGGCTTGTTCCATACAGGAAGCAGTTCCGAAATAAATATTAGCAGCGATGCCGACAAATGCCATCATATCCTGCAAAACCTGATCAGCAATGCTGTCAAGTTTACCCTAAATGGCAAGGTGGAGATAACTGCCCTGCAAAACGAAGATAAAATCACGATTAGCATTACAGACACCGGTATAGGCATTTCCGAAGACCATCTGCCATATATTTTCGATGAGTTCCGGCAGGCTGATGGATCTACCTCACGAAGGTTTGGCGGTTCCGGATTGGGGCTGTCCATTGCCCAAAAGTATGCCAACCTGCTCGGTGGAATTGTTGAAGTGACGAGTTCACCTGAAAAAGGCTCCACTTTTAGACTCACCCTGCCTGCGAAATATGATGCCGCTGCAGCTATTTCCCTGACGGAGTCCAATTCAGATTATAACCCGGATGGCGAACAAACTTTTACTATCCATAATGCAGGAAATCTACCGCGCGAACTACATAGCATGGAAGGTAATCCGGTGATCCTGGTTGTAGAGGATAATCCTGATAATATGATTACAGTTAAAGCAATTCTTGGAAAGAATTATACAATATTAGAAGCGGTGAATGGCCAGGAGGGGATCGAAATGGCAAATAAACACAAGCCAAATCTGATATTAATGGATATTGCACTCCCGATTATCGATGGGATCGAAGCATTTAATGCGATACGAAACAACATCAAATTGCAGCACATCCCTATTATTGCACTTACTGCCAGCACGATGACTGCCGATCGTGAGGTCCTTCTGGCTTATGGTCTCGATGCCTTCATTCCGAAACCTATCGATGACAAAATGTTTTTCAAAACGATCAGCAGCGTACTTTATGGAAAATAGAAAAATTAAGATCCTGTGTATCGATGACAATCCTGACAACCTTGTTATCATAGGTGCATTGCTCCTGGAAATAGATCCCGGATATGTGGTATTAAAGGCTACAAGCGGGAGAGAAGGCCTGGAATTGGCGGCCGCTGAAAATCCTGAGGTCATCTTGCTCGATATTTTAATGCCGGGAATGGATGGATATGAGGTATGCAAAGCACTGAAAGCCGACGATAGATTAAAGAATATACCGGTAGTTTTCATTACGGCTCTCAAAGGCGACAGACTGAGTCGCGTTAAGGCCCTTGAATGTGGCGGAGAGGCGTTTCTCTCCAAGCCAGTCGACGAAATCGAGCTTGCCGCCCAGATAAATGCAATGCTAAAAATAAAAGGTGCCAATCTCTTAATGGCAAGCGATAATGAGCGGCTAAAAAAGATGGTGGACCAACAGACCACGGAATTAAAGAACAACTATAAAGCCACACTTAATCTGCTCGAAGACTTAAAGAAAGAAAATGATCAACGAAAGGAAAACGAGCTAAAGATCATTCAATCAGAAGCAGATTTAGAACAGGCACAAGAAATTGCATGTCTGGGAAGCTGGAAATGGAATCTTGAATCCGGAGAGGTGATCTGGTCGAATGAAATGCACCGGATTTTCGGCATAAACAAGCAGAATTCCTCAACTGAACTTAGAGATGCGATTAAAAATGTGATCCATCCGGACGATTTGCATGTCGTTTTACCTGAAAATGCTGCTTTTGTGGCGAATAATGCAATAGAATACCGTATTATTTTACCCGATCACTCAATCCGAAATATCTGGGCTCAATCCGGAGAATCGGTCTACGACGATAAAGGGAACCTGAAATTTATGGTAGGCGTTGCACAAGACATTACCGAACGTAAAAAAATGGAACAGGAATTAGTTGAAGCCAAAATACTTGCTGAAGAAAACGACCGCTTGAAATCGGCGTTCCTGGCCAATATGAGCCACGAAATACGTACGCCGATGAACGGCATTCTTGGCTTTGCTGAACTGTTAAAAGAACCCAAACTGACTGGTGAGGAACAGCTCGAATATATCGATATCATTAACAAGAGCGGTACACGCATGCTCAATATCATCAACGATATTATTACAATATCAAAGGTAGAATCGGGCCAAATGAAGGTCTACATTTCTGACACGGATATCAACGAGCAGATCGACTATATCTATACCTTCTTCAAGCCAGAAATTACGGCCAAAGGAATGGAATTCGTCGCAAAAAAACCATTGTCCAATGCTGAATGCATTCTATCCACCGACCGTGAAAAGATATATGCCATTCTTACCAATCTGGTTAAAAATGCCATCAAATTTTCCGATAAAGGAACCATCGAATTTGGATATGATGTGGCAGGGAGTAAGCATACAGAATCTTTGCAATTTTTTGTTAAAGACAATGGTATTGGAATTCCCAAAAACAAGCAGGAAGAGATTTTTGATCGTTTTATTCAGGCCGACATTGGCAATGCAAGAGCCTATCAGGGATCCGGACTGGGATTATCGATTTCGAAAGCTTTCGTAGAAATGCTGGGTGGAAAGATTTGGGTGGAAAGCGAGCCAGGGAAAGGATCCACCTTTTATTTCACCGTTCAGTGCAATGATGAAAAAAATACAATCAGTGAAAATGAAAACTTCATACTATCTAAAGAGAAAATGAGCCGGATTAATAATCTTAAAACATTAATCGTTGAAGACGACAAGACCTCTGAAATACTGATTAAACGTTTTGTCAAACAATATAGCAATGACATTTTAATTGCCAGAACCGGAACCGAAGCAGTTGAAATGTGCCTGAATAATCCTGATATTCAATTAATACTGATGGATATTCAAATACCGGAAATAAATGGTTATGAAGCCTCCCGCCGGATCCGTCAATTTAATAAGGAGGTAATCATTATTGCACAAACAGCTTTTGCACTCGCGAGTGATCACGAAAAGGCACTCGAAGCAGGGTGCAATTCGCATATTACAAAACCAATTCAAAAAGATAAGCTGATGAATGTTATTCACGAGATGTTCGCATAGAAATTGGAATTATTTCTACAAATATTTCGCAGCTCCGGTGCTTTCCTGCTTTACTTAGGTGCAGAGCACCGCGATATTTGTAGAAAATTAATCGGGAGAGACTCAAAGGTGCAACGCACCGGAATATTTATTTGATAATTGGGTTCCTTTGGTGCCTTTTTGGTGCCTGGGTGTCTTGGTGGCGACTATTATTAGTAATTAAAATGACAAATTCAAAATTTCAATCTTTCATTTCAAAAACTTTCCGTCAAAATGTATGGAAGGCTGTCGCTTTGCTTTTTGCGGGAATGATACTGACGGCTATAGCTGCCCGCTATACTTATCTGGAAAATAAAACTCAGAAAAGAAACGATTTTACGCTGATTTGCAACGAAATCAACACAAGAATAGATGGCAGGCTCCATGCTTATGCACAGCTGTTAAACAGCGGCGCTTCTTTTTTCGAAACATCCGACACCGTCACCCGCCAACAATGGAAAACCTTTATCGAAGGGGGGCATATCGATAAAAATTTTATTGGCATACAAGGTTTAGGATTTTCATTGATAGTCCCTAAAGATCAATTGAAACAACATATTCAAAGGATCCGCGATGAAGGATTTCCCGGCTACACCGTCAAGCCTGAAGGTGAACGTGAGGTCTATACTCCGGTAATCTATCTTGAACCATTTGCCGGCCGCAATCTTCGTGCTTTTGGTTACGATACCTTCTCAGAGCCAATTCGAAGAAAGGCGATGGAACTATCCCGCGACAACGACTTTGCCATGCTTACAGCGAAAGTTTTGCTGGTTCAGGAAAACGATAAAGATATCCAGGCAGGCATGCTGATGTATGTCCCTGTATATCGGTATAGTATGCCTGATATCACTGTCCAGCAGCGAAGGGCTGCCATCAGAGGCTGGGTTTACAGTCCATTCCGCATGAATGATCTGATGGAGGCAATTTTGGGCAATCGGGATTTGGATGAAAATAAAAGAATTCGATTGCAGATCTATGATAATGATTCCATTAATGCTAATTCATTGTTGTTCGACAGTCAGCAAAACGAGGCGCCGGTTGCTGACAATTTTACTTCAACAACACTTTCTCTGCCATATTCATTTAATGGGAAAATGTGGACATTGCTCTTTTCGCATCCAAAAGTTAAACTTGTCTTGTTCAGCAGCGAGGTCACGATTATGCTAATCAGTGGCTTTGTGATCAGTTTGCTTCTATTCGGGTTGTTCCTGTTATTACTTAATACGAAAATCAGAGCCAAAAAGATTGCTGAAAAACTGACAGCTGATATACAAGAGCGTGAAATAAAATTCAAAACAGTTGCTGATTACACCTACGACTGGGAATACTGGGAGGGCAACGACGGACGGATAATTTATATGTCGCCTTCCTGTGAAAGAATAAGCGGATATCCAATGGCGGCTTTTTTATCGGACAATCTGCTTCTCAAGAAAATTGTTCATCCCGAAGATGTAGCTTCCTTTAAAAATCATTTTAATAAAATTCATTCAATTGAGCATTTCCATGAACATGAAGAAATTATTTTCCGGATCATCAGAAAAAACGGATCCGAAGCTCATATTGCTCACTTGTGCACACCGGTTTTTGATGAAAAAGGCAACAATCTGGGCCGGCGTATCAGTGACAGGGATGTCACGGAAAGCCGGCTAGCCGCTTTGCAACAGTATGAATCTTTGGAACGTCTGACAAAAATCACCAATTTGATTCCCGGAGTCGTTTACCAATATCGGTTGCGCCCCGATGGCAGTTCGTGTTTTCCTTTTATCAGCGAAGCAGTAAAAGAAATCTTCCGGGTCACTCCCGAACAGATTCTTGACGATGCTACAGCGATCTTTGCGAATATTCACGCTGATGATTATGCCGGACTTGTTGATTCAATTCAGAAATCCGCGAAAGACTTAACGCTTTGGCAATACGAATACAGGCTGAAGTTTAGTGATGGAGTGATCCGCTCATTGTATGGCAATTCCGCCCCTCAACAGGAGGCAGATGGCTCCATTCTTTGGTATGGCCACATCACCGATATTACCGATATGAAAAGTCGCTTGGAGGCAGAAGAAAAATTGCACGAAAGTGAAAAACGGTATAAATATTTGTCAAATCAGTTTGAGGCAATTTTAGACCATATTCCCGGACTGGTATTTTATAAAGACAAAAAAAATAATTTCATCCGGGTGAATAAATACTATGCCGATGGACAAGACAAGTCGTATATTGAAGGTAAGAACGCGATGGAACTTTATCCCAAAGAAGATGCGGAAAAATATTATCAGGATGATCTGTCTGTAATAAATTCGGGGATTGCAAAATTAGATATTGAAGAAAAATGGGAAACGCCGCATGGAGTTAAATGGGTCAGTTCAAGTAAAATTCCGTTTATAGATTCCACTGGTGAGATTATCGGTATTATTGGATTGTCAATTGACATTACCCAAAAGAAGCTGGCAGAAAAAGCGCTCCATGAAAGTGAGGAGAAATTCAGGGATATGGCCAACTTATTGACACAGATAGTCCTTGAAACCGACACTCAGGGATATATTACTTATATGAATAATCATGGCCTGATGACCCTGGGATTTACTAAAGATTCTGACATCGAAGGAGTAAACATTGATGGTTTTTATATTCCGGAAGACAGACAAAGGGCTAAAGAAAATTTGCAGCACAGATTATCAGAGGAATGGAACGAGAACGTTGAATATAGAATAAAAAGGCAAGATGGCGAAATCCTGAACGTAATGGTTTATGCCAATCCTATTCTTAAAGGGAACAAAACAGTAGGCTTCAGAGGCATTATTGTCGATATTACAAAACAGAAAAAATCGGAAGCTGAACTTTTAAAAGCGAAGGATGAGGCAGAAACAGCAAACAAATCGAAGAGCCGGTTTCTGGCAAATATGTCGCATGAAATCAGAACTCCATTAAACGCGATTATCGGGTTTTCGCAACTGATGAACCGTGACGAATTTTTAACAACGACCCAAAAGGAGTATAACGCGGCAATTATGCGTTCAGGCGAACATCTTCTCGAACTCATTAACGACATACTGGAGTTGGCGAAAGTTGAAGCAGGACGTGTTGTATTAAATCCGACAAATATTGATCTCTTCGTCTTTTTAAAAGATATGGAACTGGTACTCAAAGAAAGGGCGCAATCCAAACATCTTCAGAATGTCTTCGAACTTGCTGAAGGTCTTCCACGACATGTGCTAGTTGATGAAAACAAATTAAGGCAGATTTTCCTCAATTTAATTACCAATGCCATAAAATTTACCGAACAAGGCGGCATTGCCGTGCGCGTTCGTGCAGATAATGTAGATGAAACCACAAGTCGGCTGGTCATCGAAATCCAGGATTCAGGATCGGGTATTGCCGAGAACGAAGTAAGTAATCTCTTTAAACATTTTGTACAAACAAGCTCCGGCATAAACAAGGGAACCGGCACCGGTCTGGGACTTGTTTTAAGTCGCGAACTGGCCAATTTAATGGGCGGAGACATCACCCTGACGAGCGAAGTTGGGGTAGGATCGGTATTTACATTTTATGTGGAGATAAAAGCGGGGGTAAATGAACCCAATGAACCTATCATTCAAAAACGGGTAACAGGCATTGTAAAAGGAGAAAAGGGTTATCGCATTCTTATTGTAGATGACAAAACAGAAAACCTTAAGGTGGCAGTTGATCTTCTTAATTTAGTCGGATTTCAGACAAATCAGGCAATCAGTGGCGCGGAAGCAATCGACAAATCCGCCGTATGGGAACCTGACCTTATTTTAATGGATTTACGGATGCCGGTAATGGATGGCTATGAGACTTCGCACCGTATTCATTCAACAAAAAAAGGAGCCAAAATACCTATTATTGCACTAAGCGCCAGCGCTTTTGAAGATGACCAAAAAAAATATAAATTAGGCGGATTGCAGGGATTCGTCCGAAAGCCCTACCGCGAAAACGAATTATTCAATACCATTGGAAAAGTCCTTGGCATCGAATATGTCTATGATGACGAAACAATACTCTCACAAACTAAATTCACTCCCGACGAAGCGGCAATTACCGGATATATTGCAGAACTGCCCCCCGCACTTATTGCCAAAATGCTGGATGCCACTGACATTGCTGACTTTAACACACTTATAAACCTGATTAATAGTATTCAACAGGATTTTCCGGAACTTGCACAATATCTGTTGATAGCGGCTAAGAATTACGACTATGATCATATTCGAAAAATACTTGTCGCAGATTAAACATTATTTTAAACTATTGGTTATTAATACAAATGGAAACTGATTCATTGTCAAATATTAAGATTCCTGATATTCTGGTTGTAGACGACGTACCCGCAAATTTAAAAATTCTGGGTCTTATACTGGAAAACTCAGGGTATAAAGTGCGCCCGGTAACCACTGGACAGGCAGCCTTGATGGTTGCCGAAAAAGTGAAGCCTGACCTTATTCTTCTTGATATTATGATGGCTGGAATGGATGGGTTTGAAGTTTGCCGGCAATTAAAGGAAAATCCCAATCTAAGGGATGTCCCGGTCATCTTTATAAGCGCTTTGAACGAGACAAACGATATCGTTAAAGCATTAAGCGCCGGCGGAGTCGACTATATTACCAAACCATTTCAAGCTGAAGAAGTTAAAGCCAGGGTAGCAACACATCTACAGCTTTACCGGCAAAAAATAGAACTGCAGGAACAGAGCAGCAAACTGCAACAACTTAATGCTGAAAAAGATAAGTTTTTTTCGATTATAGCTCATGACCTCAGGGGTCCCATAGGTGGTTTAATGAGTTTATCAGAACTGATGGCAGACGAAACCGAAGAGTTCACCCCTTCTGAAAGGAAAGAGATGATGCTGGCACTGAACCGCTCTTCCGTAAGCGTCTTCAGCTTACTCGAGAATCTGCTCGAATGGGCTCGAATGCAGCAAGGATTAATTTCTTTCAATCCGGTGCCGGTAAAATTGTTGCCAATTATTTATGAAAGTATTATCATTGTTCAGGAACTTACCAAAAGCAAGGGAATTGAAATTATTAATGAAAGTTCCGCCACATTAGAAGTCTATGCAGACAAAAATATGCTTCAGGCTATCCTTCGGAATCTTGTTTCGAACGCTATAAAATTCACGCCAAGAGGTGGAAAGATCACCGTTTCGGCCATTGTCACCGGAAATGATGCCGTAGAAATATCGGTTAAAGATTCGGGTATTGGAATGAGTCCTGCTATACAGGATAATCTGTTCAGGCTCGATGTCGAAACCAACAGAAAAGGAACCGAAGACGAACCAAGCAGCGGACTTGGCTTGATACTGGTTAAAGAATTTGTTGAGAAACATGGTGGGAAAATCAGGATTGAGAGCGGTGAAGGTCAAGGAAGTAATTTCAAATTTACAATACCGTTGCCGAAAGAATAAACAATTTTGATCCAATACCAAACCCTCAAGATACCAAACCCTCAAGGTTTTTGAAACCTTGAGGGTTTAGTCGCTGTAGGTTTGGAAACCTTGAGGGTTTAATTTACCTTTCGGATTTATAAAACTTCTGCGCCATGCAATATCCTGAATTACTTGCCCCCGGTAAATTCTATCACATTTATAACAGAGGAATTAACAGTTGCGATTTATTTCGGGAGCAGGCCAATTATGAATATTTTTTAGAATTGTACGACAAGCACATTTCACCCATTGCTGATACTTTCGCTTGGGTATTAATGCCTAATCATTTTCATTTATTGGTTCAGATAAAGGAGAAGGTTACAAAATACCCAGCAAACCCTCAAGGTTTTAATTTTGATTCGATTCCAAACCCTCAAGGTTTCAATTTTGATACAAATCCAAACCCTCAAGGTTTCAATTTTGATACGATCCCAAACCCTCAAGGTTTCAAAAACCTTGAGGGTTTAGGTGGTGAAGGTTTAGGTGATGAGGTCTTCAAAAACCTTGAGGGTTTAGGTGATGATATATTATATGATGATGGGTTGAAAATTGATCCGCTTTCTATAAACCCTCAAGGTTTCAATTCTGATTCGATTCCAAACCCTCAAGGTTTCAATTTTGATACGATCCCAAACCCTCAAGGTTTCAAAAACCTTGAGGGTTTAGGTGATGATACATTAGATGACGGCTTAAGAATTCATCAGCCTTTTTCGAACCTTTTCAATGCCTACTCCAAGGCATTTAATAAACGATATCACCGTACAGGAAGCCTGTTCGAACATCCTTTCAAACGAAAACTAATCGAAGATGATGACGATTTAAAAACGATGATCGTCTATATTCATAATAATCCGGTTCATCACGGCTTCGTCAGCTTTGCAAAAGATTATCCATGGTCTTCGTATCAGTCCTGTTTTTCATCGGCGCCGACGTATTTGCAGCGGGATAAAGTAAACAGCCTTTTTGGAAATGAATCAGATTTCGAAGCAACTCATGATACCAAAGTAATTTGAAAAACAACGCTGACTCAATCAAGATCGTCCGGACGACTGCCGATATTCAATTGGTGGCAAATCTGGCACATACTATCTGGAACGAACACTATGTCCCGATTGTCGGACAGAAGCAGGTGAATTATATGTTGGATACTTTTCAATCTGCAGCGGCCATTGAAAAACAGATCGAGACTGAAAATTTCGAGTATTACATCATCAATCACCGCTCGGAACCATCAGGTTATCTGGCGATAAAACCCTCAGGAAGCGAGCTGTTTCTAAGCAAATTTTATGTTGTTAAGGAAAAAAGAGGAACAGGACTTGGGGCGCAAGGGTTGCAATTCGTCATAAAAAGGGCATCCGAACTTGGAAGTAAGGCAATTACGCTGACTGTTAACAAAAATAATATTAACAGCATCAAGGCTTACGAAAGGATGGGATTTAAAAATACCGGAGTTGTTGTTGCCGATATTGGCGCCGGTTTTGTAATGGATGATTTTAGGATGGAGTACGCTGTTTAAGCGCTGCGAAACCGGATATTAATCTGTACTTTTAAAATCCGATCCAATTATCCTTAATCAAATAACTCCTTCAGGCTGCCAAAATAATCAGATTCCCAGCCATCTGAGATATTTTCGTATGCTTCGTCCGGAATATTGGTTTGATGAACTTCAACGTTAGTTCCATTTTTATCAGGATGCAGTTTAATGGTCACAATCGAGTCGGATTCCTCGCCGAAGAACCAGCTTTGTACGATTTTCTGATCGGGTACAAATTCAATATTACGCCCTACGATCTCGCCGTCCCATAGCGAAAAATCACTTCCGGGTTCGGTGCTCATGACAGCGGGTTCGCCGGTCCAGATTTCAATCATCGCCGGATTTGTCAGTGCATTATAGAGATCAGCAGCCGAAGCGTCAAGCTTAAAATATTTTTTAAATTCTTTCATCAGTTGTATTATTAATAACGACCTGAATGGGCTACTGAATCTTAGATCCAATTATTAATGTTGTTATCACAATTATATTTTCCACAAATATATAAAACATTTGCTATTTTCGCCGGTCGAAAACCTGGAAGGATTAAATAAGCTGATTAAATGAAGAATACTTTCCGCGATTATACGCGACTCGTTAAATTTGAACACACCGTATTTGCCTTACCCTTTGCCCTGATCGGCTTTTTTCTGGCTGTGATACAGGAACCAGGATCGCTGTCGTTCGTTTTATTGTTTAAAGTGATTGGCTGTATGGTTTTTGCGCGTAATGCGGCGATGGGTTTTAACCGCTATCTTGACAGGATTTTCGATGCTGCAAATCCAAGAACTGCAATGCGGGAAATACCAGCGGGGGTAATTGCACCTAAAAGAGCATTATTTTTTGTGATCATTAATGCAATTCTTTTTGTTGGAGTAAGCTGGCTGATCAACGATCTGTGTTTTTATCTGTCGCCCGTTGCTTTACTGGTAATTCTGGGTTACAGTTATACTAAAAGGATTACTCCGCTTTGCCATTTCGTACTCAGTGCAGGTCTGGCTCTCGCTCCGATAGGTGCTTATCTGGCTGTAAAAGGTGAGTTTGCAGTCGTGCCGCTCCTCTTCTCGATGGTCGTATTTTTCTGGGTGAGCGGTTTCGATATCATCTATGCCAGTCAGGATGTCGACTTCGACAGCTCCTATCAGTTATATAGTCTGCCGGTATTGCTGGGAATAAAAAAGGCGCTGCAACTATCTGTATTTGTTCATGTTGTTACAGTTGTATTTGTTCTTTTTGCAGGAACGGCGCTCCATGCCGGATGGCTTTACTGGATCGGAGCGGCAGTTTTTATCACACTCCTCTCCTATCAGCATTTGATTATCAAGCCAGATGATCTAAGTCGTGTTAACCTGGCTTTCGGTACTACCAACGGCATAGCGAGTGTCATATTCGCTGTTTTTGTGATCGCTTCCTTTTATATTGGGTAGACCGGAATCAACAATCCTCCTGTCGTAATAAAAAAGGAAAATCGAAAGTTTTTTAAGTTAAAATTTATAGGTGAAGCCGATAGTGAAAAGTTCTTTAAACTGGACTTTTGGTTTTAAGGCAATCACCTTTCCGGCAGCATCCAGAATCGGAAATTTAGTATTGTAATCGTAGATCACCTGAGTAATAACGCGGGCATTAATAAAACGATTCACCTGCATAATAAACACCTGCTCCCATTCAAAAGCGAATTTTTGAAAAGTGTACCTGTAATTATTAAAGAATTCCCCTTTGGTGTCGTAGGTAATATTCTCTGCAAGATTTCTGTGCCAATTTGCTTTCACAATAATACCCGGCTCCCATAATTTCTTTGTACCGGGCTCCAGTCCATATTTCGAAGGCGCAATCATCGAAGTATCTCTTATGAATGTTGTCTTCGAGGTAAACGGAGAGAGAAAAAGTGAAAAATCCTTATTTGGTTTATAGTCAAGACCGACAGACATTGTCCAAAAGCCAGGAGCCATAAATGCAGAAATCGGATGATCTCTGTCTGGAAATCTATAGCCTTTCCCAAGTTGAGTCCTGAAGTTGGACTCGCCGGAATAATACCATTTCTTAAATGCCGAGTAACCAAAACGACTTTGAAACTCTATTTTATCATCATTTTTCTCCAATCCCCGGGATTTGCTCTGACTAATTCCATAACGAAACTCAGCGCTGTTTTCCCATTTCAATTTTTTCTTTGAATAATTAGCATTGTATTTACTCATTGCCAGCAGTGCGAGCGAACTCTCGCCCCCTTTGGCCCAGTTCGAGAGCGAAGTCTGAGTGAATCCAAGCGATCCGTTTCCGACTAGCGTCCATGCAGGATAAACCACTTTTTTCAGATTATACTTTTGGAGCCGTTTGTCCAAAGCTTTAGGCTGAAAGGTAACGGTCCGGTTTTGAGTCTCCGAAAACCGTGTTAATTTCACTCCATCATCAATAATCAGTTTTACTTCACCTTTTCCGCTATTAACCAGTAACACACTCAGCGAATCATGCTGCGCGTTTTTGAGAAACATCCGTATTGGCTTCATTTCGCGATTCGCAGTCCACAATTCAGTTTTATCATTTGTTAAATTAATCAGCCCGACCCGCGCGGAATCAGCAGCTGCATGAGCTGTAAGGTATTGAAGCGCCACCTTCAGCGAATCATTAACATTGCCAACGGTTTTATCGTTAAGGGCGATAAGAGCTGCATAATTTTGATCCTGAACCAATTTCTTAAAAGCCTTGATTCTTAAATCCGTCTTTTCTGCTATTGCCTTGCTTCGGTAACTAAAAATTAATTGATCACGCCATCGTTCGGTCATCGAATCGTTGTACGCTTTACGATAAGTGATAAACAATTGATGAATAGTCGAATCCATTGCTGAACCTGTCATGTTGGGAGGAAACGACAAAGCGGCAATTTTTTCATTCAAATTAGTAATAAATTCACCTGGCAACTCCTTCTGCCTGCCCAATAACTTGACAGGATCGCCATCAGGAACACGAGGCGCCTTTGCCATCTCTGCTTCCATAACCAACAGCGGAACAACGATATTGCTGTTGTTTAAACTGTCAAACATATTTTTTCTGATCGCATCAATTTCAATATCCACCTTTTCATCGGATAAATAACCAGGGATATTTTTAAGATCACGAATGTCCTGAGGACGCCTGTCAATCAGTGAGATTACATTTTTGTCACTTATCAGCCGTCTTATATCTACGACTACAGTATCCAACGGACCACTTTGCGCATAACTCAACACGCTCTGCATCGGCCTCTTGTACGAATTATCAGTCAGATACCACTCACTATTCGAAAAAAGTAGTTTATTCAGGAAATTAATGCTCCATTTAAGCGAATCTACCTGTTGATTTTTCGAAATCAACTCTTTAGGGTTAACGGGGATGGTAAAATTTGTATTCTGAACCTTTCCGGTACCGAGTAATGTCGAAAAGAGAATAGACAGTATTATGGTTATTCTTAGCATCGTTGATATCTTTATAATTTCTAAAAGTCAAAAATAACTAAAAGAGACCTATATTTGAAACTATAAATCAACGTTAGGTTTTTTTATTCGAACGGATCAACAGCTTTTCACAACATAGCAATGGCGAAACGATATTCTTTCCTTCTGATTTTCACAATATTGATTCATATTAACGGAGTAGCGCAGCATAGTAATTTATTTTTTGATTTTACGGGTGGCAGCGGAAGACTAATTCCACATCATCCCGAATTAAATAATCTTGCAGGCTCAGTAGCTTTTCTTAATGCCAGACTTGGTATTCAAACACAAGGCGCAAAGGAGTGGCAACGCCTTTACAACTATCCACAGATTGGAATAGGATTATCTCACAATTATCTGACCAAAAGTTTCCTGGGAAACCCAACTTCCATCTATTCCTTTTTGAATCTGCCGTTGAACTCCGGATCAAAATTGAAACTTGATATGGGAATGCACCTGGGTCTTGCCTGGGGAATACACCCTTTTAGTGAGCAAAATCAGCAAAACGTTGCCCTAGGATCAAAATGTGCTGCTTATGCCTCCTTAAATCTCAATGCCTCAGTCAGAATTAGTCAAAATATTGATCTTTTGCTGTATGCCGGTGGATATCACTACTCAAACGGGAATACAAACAAGCCAAACAAAGGACT
Source organism: Mariniphaga sp. (assembly GCA_037133495.1). Classification (GTDB taxonomy): domain Bacteria; phylum Bacteroidota; class Bacteroidia; order Bacteroidales; family Prolixibacteraceae; genus JAAFHB01. The sequence goes on from JBAXOA010000029.1 coordinate 23,456, forward strand.
GAACATGCTGGGGACAGAAACAGGTTTGCGGTATACACTTCAGGAATCGTGTACTTACCGGAATACCGATCCCGTAAAGCCGAAAGAACCCGGCTCTTCAATAATGTTATTTGGTGCCTTGGGCTGGAAAAAAGAAGCGACTTACAGCTCCCAATACCGCGTCGGCACCCTAAGCGCAGGCTATTACCGCTCTATCAACAACAAAAGCAGACTGAGTGCCGGTATAGATTTGTTTTACGATGAAGGGATTCTCTACTATACAATTAAGGAGAATCGATTAAATAATGTTGTGGCAGCAGGCCTTTTCGGAGGTCACGAACTGACGTTTGATAAATTTTCAATTGTTACTCAAATTGGAATATACCTTCGAAATCCTCATCCTTTCGATCCGTTTTATTACGAGCGTCTCGGATTGCGAACTATCATTGCAAAAAGAATCGTACCTTCCATATCACTCAAAGCGCATGAGTTCAAAATCGATTTTGTTGAATGGGGAGTTGGATTTATTCTTTGGAATTCGAAATAAAATTTTCTCAAGATGAAAAATTACATTTTCAAGCTGGTCACCATAGTGATCCTCATTGTGATAAACGGACAACAAGTAACTGCTCAGAATAAGCCCCTGATCAAGCAGGATCCAATTGCCCGAACAATTATTATCTCCGATGGGACCGGAAAATTAACATTCCGATTAAACTACTCCGGTGGCTGTTTCATTGATCAACTCATTGTGAACGGGAAAAATACCATCGCCCCATCAGGTGTATTCAGCTCAATAAAGCCTTCCGTAAAGGTTTTCTCTTCTAAAATAATTACTGGTTCACCTGAAGTAAAAGTCTCTGATTTAAAGGTGACAGTCAGCAATATCTCGTTTGGAGAAACCGGCTTTTTTGTCACAGAGGATTGGACTTTTGTACCAAAACCTGATGGAATTTCCTGGGAAATCGTTCGAAAATACAGCAATGGGGGTAAGATTGACGAAATGACAATTCCTGTCTGGAACTTTGCAAACTTATCAGTTTGGAAAGGCGGTATTCTGAATAATGGAGGAATGGTCTGGTGCAAATACCTGTCCAATAAATTTGATGTTCTGGGGATGCATACCAACGGAGCAACCTTCTGGAATCCGCTAACCGGCGACGGACTCCGGATCTCATCAAAAGCTGAAGGCGATAAGTTTATCGCTTCGAAATTTTTCCATGGCAGTGATGATGAATTTTCTTTTGCACAATATCTGAGCAATGACGAACTTCTGCCCAGGTACCATCTTAACCGTTTTGTAAATGGGAAGGAAGATGTTTTCGCCCCTTTTGATATAAAAAAGGAGGTGGTAAAAATAACTGCTGACATTCAATATATAAATTACGACAAGGAATATCCAATGGGTAAACTACCCGGCATAGATGCTGCAGCTGTGCGTGAATTACGTAATACAACAGCAAGATATGGCGTTATAGATCAGAATATTATGGGAGCCAATGGCTGGACAACCAACTGGAAATGCCTTCATGAACCCTTCTTTGCACAGATAGGTCTTTTTGTGAACGACGATAACTACACAAGAAATTTCTCGGCAACACTTGATCAGGAACGCGATCTGGCTATGACCGATGAGGGACGCGTACTTTCGCGCTGGCATAACGAACAAGGCGATGAAATGCCGGGGACCTACAACCTGAAAACCGGGTATTACGAAACTCAATGGGGTTACACAATCGATTCTCAGACGAGCTACATTATCAATACGGCTGAACAATTCGACCTCAACGGAGATCTTCTTTGGCTTCGGGATCATAAAAAAAGCTGCGAAAAAGCACTTAACTGGCTGATTAAACGAGATTCAAATAAAAATGCCTTATTCGAAATGATGAACGAAAGTTATCTGGAGAAAAAATGCAGCGATTGGATCGATGTGGTTTATGCAAGTTTCGAAAACGCCTTTGTCAATGCCCAGATGTACGAAGCTCTCAAACAATGGGCCGAATGCGAAAGAATATTGGGAGATGCCCAAAATGCCACTTTATACTCAGGAATAGCCACCAAACTCAAAGAATCGTTCAATAAATCTGTCGCTGATGGCGGATTCTGGTCGCCCGAAAAAAAATGCTATGTCTACTGGAGAGATAAGGATGGAACTACTCACGGAGATAATATCGTGACGCCGGTCTCCTTCATGGCAATAGCTTTCGGCATCTGTGACGATCCCAACCGGATAAAGATAATTCTTGATAACATAGAGCTTCGGATGGTAGCTGAAAATCTTTTTCACTGGCCTTTGTGCTTCGATTCATTCAAGAAAGAGGAGGTGGAAAAGGTAAACTGGCCATTCCCAAACTATGAAAACGGTGACATTTTTACTTCCTGGGGATATACCGGCGTGAGTTCATATGCGAAATACGATAAAAATATTGCACTTAAATACATCAAAAAACTGCTTGAACAATATAATAAAGACGGATTGTCATCGCAGCGTTTCAGCCGTAAAACACAATCTGGGATTGGTTCTGACATCTTGTCCGGCAATTGCACTACTATTACAGCACTTTTCAAGGATATTTATGGCATCCGTCCGCATTGGAACAGGATGGGTCTGGAACCAAACCTCTCGAAAGAGCTCGATGGCACAGAAATTGAGTACACCCTTCGGGGAACGAAGTACGCTATCTCGCTAAAGATGAATGATTACCAACTCAAGACAGATCAATTTACAGCTAAAAGCAGTCAAAGCTTCGGAGTAAATATAGTGGACCATCGGCTGTTGTTTTATCCCGGCAATAGAGATCTGGCTTCACTGATCCTTGAATATACACCCGGCAAAATACCGGATTTAGAGGTGAAAGGATGGAATAACGAAGCTCCTGCCTGGGCGGTTGGTTCAGGTGACACTTATAATTTCAGTGTTAATGGATTATTACCCCATCAAACCTACCGTTTACAGGTGAATGAAAAATCAAAAAATTCGTATATTGCCAACGATTCTGGCGAAGTCACCTTCTCCATGAATTGTGTTGGCAAAACGAGCTTTAAACTGACCAAAGTGAGTCGCTGAGATCAAAAACTGAATTCAACTATTTTAATTCTCATACAACCCTGTTTAAACCATGAAAAAATCAATTTACGCGATTATCATCTGCATTCAACTGATTATCTTTTCATTATCTGCTTCAGCTACTGTCAGGTTACCAGCCATCATTGGCAGTCATATGGTGTTAAAACAGAACAGCGAAGTAAAACTCTGGGGATGGTGTGCTGCCTCGGAAAAAATTACCATCAAAACCAATTGGGATACACTCACTTACACCGCTTATGGAGAATCTTCAGCCAGATGGAGTAAAAAAATAAAAACACCTCCGGCAGGCGGACCCTACCAGATAACCATCAATAATACCACGATTCTTGAAGATGTAATGGTGGGCGAGGTTTGGCTCTGCGGCGGACAAAGCAATATGGAATGGAGTGGTGATCAGAAGTTAAAGCAATCGCTCGACGAGGCGCCAAACGCTAATAATCAAAACATTCGGTTTTTCTATATTCCGAAATCAACGTCAGAATTCCCTCAGGATAATTGTGAAGGAAGCTGGAAAGTTTGTTCCCCTGAAGAGATGATACATTTTAGTTCGGTAGGCTATTTCTTTGGCAAAAATCTTCAGCATGCCTTAAATATTCCATTGGGACTGATCAACAGCAACTGGGGAGGCACCTGCGCAGAGGTCTGGACTCCGAAACAAATCGTGGAAGAGGATGCCGTACTCAAGGCAGCATCCAAAACAATTGGTCCGACAGCATGGTGGCCAAATCTGCCGGGAATTGCTTACAATGCTATGATTCATCCAATTACAAACTTCGAAATCTCCGGTGTCATCTGGTACCAGGGTGAGAGTAACGCAGGAATCGCTTCAACATATACCCAGCTGATGAGCAAGATGATCGGTTCATGGCGCAAGGCCTGGCAGCAGGAATTTCCGTTTTATTTCGTTCAGATCGCCCCTTTCGCCGGTTACGGAAACTACAATATGTGTGCCCTCCTGCGCGAAGCTCAAACTAAATGCCTGTCGATTCCCAAAACCGGAATGGTAGTTATTTCCGATCTGGTAGATGATCTTACCAATATCCATCCAACGAATAAAGTTGATGTATCCGCCAGATTGGCCAATCTGGCATTATCCGAAACTTACGGGAAAAGCGGGCTTACCTACAAATTTCCGATGTATAAAATGATGAAAAACGAAAAAGATAAAATCAGAATCTTTTTCGAAAATGCCGACAATGGGCTGGTTATAAAGGGAAAAACAATTGCCGAAGTATATATTGCCGGCGAAGATCGTCGGTTCCAGCCCGCAATGGCTAAAATTGAAGGAAGCAGTTTAATCGTTTGGAGTAAAACAATTAAGGCACCTGTTGCTGTGAGGTTTGGTTTTAGCAATACGGCCATTCCCAACCTTTTCAGCAAAGAAGGTCTGCCGGTAAATTTATTCCGTACCGACGACTGGATTGTTGATACATCGCCCGTGAAGAAATAGATAGAGTGAAAGAAGGGATGTTAAAACATCCTTGGAATACCCAATTGCACCTTTCCGGAAGGGTGATATTTGACATTTTCATTTGGCAATGGTTTCTCTCCTGTTACCTGCCACGATTGAAGATTTTGTCCTTCAGGCATCAAGATGACCACCTCATCCGGTTTGGTTTTAAGCGTTGCAATCTGTCCGGTTATCGACCGGTTTTTCCGGTTCAGGCTTGATTGCACTGAAGACTTATTCCATGGTAACTCCAGTTTGCATGAATTACCATACAGACTTTTGATTGCTATCCACTGTACGACACCAGCTTTGATCTCTGAAGAGACGACAAACCCACCTTGTGCATGAAGGGTAAACCGGGCAGTTTTAGCACCTTTAAAAGCAGGGAATATCCTGATCGTGCCATCGTAGCTTTGCAACAACGACTCGCTCATAGCAGTTGCCAGTACCGACATCGATTCCATCGACATATGACGAAACGGCCATGCGGGCAGTGGGACCTTCTCTCCATCAGGTGAGCCAACCAAGTTGACAAGGTTTGTTTTAAAATATGATGTTCCGAGGCCATCTTCCTTAACTTCGGAACTGATATGACCCCAGCCATTGACGAAAAACTGCCATCGCGCGGGGAACTGTTCCAGATTGATTGCAAGTTCTTTGGCAAGGCCCAAACGTGCCATAACGACTGGAACCGGATTCCAGCCCATGCACTCGGTTCCATATAAAAGGGTAGTCGCGGTCATCGCCTGAAACAAGGGTTCGTCTTTTTGTGTCAGGCCTACCAAACCCGAAGGAAAAACAGGAGAACAGGGAACTGCAGGAAATATGCCATCCAGGAATCGAAACTCGCTCTTTATACTGTGGGCACTGTCACCTGTCAACAGATAAGCGTATGCCGGATCATCCGTTTTGTACCAGGTGGTCAGCCACATTTTTTCTTTTACCCCCCAGCCGGCAGCAACAATCTTATCTCCTGCGACAGGGGTTCCGCTATAAATGCCCCAATTGATTTTATCTCCGGCTTTCTCCCTAACAATCAATCCTTCATCAGCCTTTAAAACCGGAATGGGAGCTAAACGGTCGAGTATCTCTTTCCATTTACGAGCTTCAGGAAGTTCGGTGCCTGCCACTTTTAGCGCTTCCAAAGCAGTTTTGAATAAGATTCGGGCATACACCAGTTCGGTGAGTCCGTCACGCAGTTTAATCGTCCCTTCATAACCGGTACCTTCCCTGGCATGGTAGAAGCCATCATCTCCTTTTTCAAGCAGTGATTCAAAAAACCTCGCAGCTTCAAGCAAAAAAGGAAGAGCTTTTTCTTTTAAATATTTTTTATCGGAAGTAAACTGGTACTGCCGCCAAAATTCCATCGCGACCTCAGCCACCGGCGTATGATTATCCTTTACATCCAGATCAATCCTGTTATACCCATTCCTGTTGGTGACGTCAGAAATAAAAGCCCCATCAGCATGATAAAATTCCTTCGCATCTTTTTTGGCATGACGCAATGAATTAAACCGGAAATCGAGGTAAGGGGCAGCCAGATCATGAAAACCTGCAGCATTCAATGGCCAATACAATTGTTGCTGATTCCAGTGAAAATAGAAATTCCATTGCTGAACATCGTGATTCCAGCCCCATAAGCCGTTGTTAAACCTTCCCGGATATTTCCCTCCCTGCGATGCAGTGGCATAGTACATGGTCAGAACCCAAAGGTTGTTCAGATAATCGTCCCCATAATCCATAAATGAGCGGTTCCAGATTGATTTCCAATATTCTGCATGAGATTGCCGAAAAGGCTCTATCCCTTTTTCACGTATGGTGGAGAGGCTGTTTTTTACTTCGGGCAGCGGATCACTATCGAGAGGAGAAGTAACTGAAAAAGCAAGCAGTACATTCTTCTCTTTCTTTCCGCTTAGCTGAATCACGGCAGACCGGGAATGCTCGCGTGAACAACTCACTGTCAGTTCATTACTCTTAATCACACCTCCACCAACCGCAAAGGTGCCTGAAGACAATTTCTGAGTTATGAAAATGTTTTTATCATCGGCTGAAGCTTCGGTTCCAGCCAGACCAATAGTGGCATCTCGTCTCATTCGTGTGTACCACATCGAAAAAGTCCTCGAACCAAAACGTTCCATCGATATTCGCAGCGGAACGTCTTCATTGAAAGAGCTTCCTAAATCGCAAAAGAGATTCCCCGATTGATGATCTATAAACGCCTTTAGTTTCAGTTCACCAAACGGACTCGAACCTGACAGACTCAAAGAGGCATCGGCAAGGTTAAGCCGGGCTTTGAAATCAGTGAGATAAAGGGTATTAAATACAGGAAATTCAAAATCTATCTCAATGCGGCATGCCTGTCGTTGCGTTGTGTAGTAATCGTATTTTTCATTCCATGTTTCAAATTTTTCCGACTTTGAATCATCCCACAAATCACATTTATTCACCACCATTATAATCTTAGAACCTTCGCACCATGCCAATACTGCAACATCACCATTTCCTAACGCGATCCCCTGCATCGGATCAACCGGAGGACTTTTATAAACCAGATCATATTGCGATATCCGTCCGGGCCAGTCAATATTCCATGCAACCAGTTTTGGATCAAATGCAGATTTTATTGCTTTAGAAGAATCACTGTCTGCTGTGCCTTCTCCTTTTGAAAAAGCAATAGCTGGAAGGCAAGATAGCAAAAGTGATACCGCTACTAATCCGGTTGAAAGAATCGACTTCTTTGCCCGACTGAAAAAATCACATACTGTTTTCATGTTTAAGTACTTAAGCTGAAACCTCAGGGATTTCATCAGAAATTTGATATCCTATGCAAGCCCGATCGTAATATTGCAAATGTAAAGATTGTTTGGTAATTGTTGGGATATCAAAATAGATTGTCTGCCTTAGGGAAGAATCCTCTCTGTCAGTCGAACTCCTTAGTTGCCTAAAAATTACTATCTTTGCAGAAAATTCAGGAATAATTACAAGCACAATGGCACATAAATCAGGATTTGTCAATATCATTGGAAATCCAAACGTCGGCAAATCGACTTTAATGAATGCAATGGTAGGCGAAAAGCTTTCTATCATTACCTCTAAAATGCAGACGACGCGGCACCGCATAAAAGGCATCGTCAACGGAGAAGATTTTCAGATTGTTTACTCCGATACTCCAGGCATCCTAAAACCGGCTTACAAATTACAGGAAACGATGCTTGGCTTTGTAAATACGGCCTTGGCAGATGCCGACATATTGCTTTATGTAACCGATGTAGTCGAAGATTTTTCAAAAAATGCCGACTATCTCGAGAAAATAAAAACAGCTGATGTTCCCGTTTTGGTCTTGATCAATAAAATTGATCTGACCGATCAGGATAAGCTGGTGGCGTTGGTTGAACAATGGAGGAATCTTATTCCGTTAGCTGAGGTGATGCCGATCTCCGCAAAAGAGAAATTCAATCTCGATTACGTGTTCAAGCGCATCCTGGCCAATCTTCCGGAAGGATCACCGTTTTTTCCAAAAGACGAACTTACCGACCGAAATGAGCGTTTCTTTGTTCAGGAAATTATTCGTGAGAAAATCCTCTTGTATTACGACAAGGAAATTCCGTATTCGGTTGAAATTGAAGTTGAAGAGTTCAAAGATGAACCAAAACTTCTCAGAATAAGGGCAGTAATTAATGTTGCCAGAGATACCCAGAAGGGGATTATTATCGGACATCAGGGAATGGCGCTTAAAAAGGTTGGAACTGAGGCTCGCCTCGACATGGAAGAATTTTTTGAGAAAAAAGTATTTTTACAAATGTATGTTAAAGTAGCAAAAGACTGGCGCGATAAAGAGAGCCAGCTTCGTAATTTTGGCTACGAGATTCAATAAAAGGAAGAATAGATAATGAGTAATATTGTAGCGATAGTTGGCAGACCAAATGTTGGAAAATCAACTTTTTTTAACCGTCTGACCGAATCAAGGGCAGCAATTGTTGATGATATGCCCGGCGTTACCCGTGACCGCAATTACGGAAAATCGATTTGGAACGGTTTGGAATTTTCAATCATCGACACAGGAGGCTATGTGTCAGGATCGGATGATGTTTTCGAAGAAGAGATCCGTCGTCAGGCGAATCTGGCAATTCAGGAATCTGATGTAATCGTTTTTTTGGTTGATGTTGAAAGCGGACTGACAGAACTCGATATTGCAGTGTTCGATTTACTGCGCAGAAACGATAAACCGGTGATCACTGTTGTGAACAAGGTCGATAACCATCAACGAAGCTTGGATGCCAACGAATTTTATGAATTAGGAATTGAAAAACTCTTTTGTGTTTCATCAATTAATGGTTCAGGAACAGGTGACCTGCTCGACGAAATTGTTGATCTCCTTCCCAAAAAAGTGGAAGAAGAAGTTGATGAGAAAATCCCCCGGATTGCAGTTGTAGGACGCCCAAATGTTGGCAAATCATCAATTATCAATACATTGGTTGGCGAAGATCGTCACATTGTAACTGAAGTTGCCGGCACCACACGTGACGCTGTTGCCCAGAAATACAATAAATTCGGTCATAATTTCATTCTGGTCGATACGGCCGGCTTACGTAAAAAAACTAAAGTTGCCGAAGATATTGAGTTTTATTCTGTAATGAGATCGGTTCGCACCATCGAAGATTCGGATGTTTGCGTTCTTGTGCTGGATGCCACCCGTGGTGTTGAAGGTCAGGATGTCAGCATCTTTCACCTCATTCACCGAAATAAAAAGGGAATCGTTGTAGTAGTCAATAAATGGGACCTGGTTGAAAAAGACAATCATACAATGAAGCGCTTTGAAGATGATATTCTGGAGAAATTTGCTCCGATCGTCGACATCCCAATCGTATTCACTTCGGCCCTGACAAAACAACGGATTCTTAAAATTCTTGAAGAGGCAATGATGGTTTTCGAGAACCGAAACCGACATATCGCAACCTCTAAATTGAATGAATTGCTTTTGGGAGTTATCGAAGCTTATCCGCCACCCGCGCACAAGGGAAAATATATTAAAATAAAATATATCACCCAGTTGCCGACAAAAATTCCAAGTTTCGCTTTTTTCTGCAACCTTCCTCAATACATCAGAGATCCTTACAAACGGTACCTCGAAAATAAAATCCGCAGTAATTTCAATTTTAAGGGAATTCCTATCCAACTCTATTTCAGACAGAAGTAGGACTGAAAGATCAGACAGAAGGCTGTAGGCTTTTAGGAAATTAGGCTATAGGCTATTAGGCTATAGGCTATTAGGCTTTTAGGAAATTAGCACATTACCCCATTGGCACATTACCTCATTAGCATTTTAGGCTTTTAGGCTGTAGGCTATTAGGCTGTAGGAAATTAGGCTGTAGACTATTAGGCTATTAGGCTGTAGACCATTAGGCTTTTAGCACATTACCCCCATTGGCACATTACCTCATTAGCATTTTAGACTTTTAGGCTGTAGGCTATTAGGCTGTAGGAAATTAGGCTGTAGGCTTTTAGGCTGTAGACTATTAGGCTATTAGGCTGTAGACTTTTAGGCTATTAGGCTGTAGACTTTTAGGCTTTTAGCATATTAGCACATTAGCATATTACCTCATTAGCACATTACCTCATTAGCATATTAGCACATTACCTAATTCCTAATTCCTAATTCCCTTCATCTTACCTAATAATCAAATAATTAGATTTTAAGGTAATAATCTCATAAAAATTTGTAACTTGCGCCACTTTTCCCGCTCAGGGAATTGGATTTTTTAGATAATAAATAAGACGGGTAAATTGGTTCATTAGATAGCTATAACACCCGTCACAAAAGACAGATGATGCAATTTAATGAAATGGGACTCGACCCCAGAATCCTAAAGGGGATTCAAGAAATGGGCTTCGAACAACCTTCACCAATCCAGGAACAGTTTATCCCCTTATTCCTGAAAAAACCTACTGATATAGTAGGTCTGGCACAGACCGGAACCGGAAAAACCGCGGCTTTTGGTCTCCCAATACTCCAAAAAATTGACCCAAAGAACAGAGTGCCTCAGGCACTGATTCTTAGCCCGACACGCGAATTATGTGTCCAGATTGCAAGGGAGATTTCGGAGTATGCAAAATACCTTCCGGATCTCGTGATTACCCCTATTTATGGCGGTGCCGACATTGGTCCTCAGCTTACAGCTTTACGTAAAGGAGTGCATATTATTGCCGCTACACCGGGCCGTATGCACGACATGATCAGAAAGAACAAAGTCGATCTTTCGCAAATTTCGATCATGGTACTTGATGAAGCAGACGAAATGCTGAACATGGGCTTTCAGGAAGATGTAGATGCGATTCTTGAACAAACTCCGAAAACAAAAAACACCCTGCTTTTCTCTGCAACAATGCCTAAAGAAGTAGCGGCGATCGCAAAGAATTACATGAATGATCCCATTGAGATTGCAGTGGGAAAAAAAGGAAGCGGAGCCGAAAATGTGGAGCACATCTACCACATGGTTCACGCAAAAGACCGATATTCAGCGCTTAAGAGAGTAATGGACTTTGTTCCTGAAGTTTACGGAATCGTATTTTGTCGTACCCGTATTGAAACGAAGGAGATTGCTGCACAATTGATTCAGGATGGCTATAGTGCCGAGGCACTTCACGGCGATCTGAGCCAGCAGCAACGCGATTTTGTGATGGATAAATTCCGTACCCGCGGAGTTCAGATGCTTATTGCCACTGATGTGGCAGCTCGCGGACTCGATGTGAACGACCTCACTCACATTGTCAATTACAACCTTCCGGATGATATCGAGAATTATACCCACCGCAGCGGTCGCACAGGCCGTGCCGGAAAATCGGGAATCTCGATCTCAATCATTCACATGAAAGAGCAGGGAAGAATAAGGATGATTGAAAAAGGAATCGGAAAAAAATTCCTCCGTATGCCTGTTCCAACCGGTAAAGTAATTTGTGAAAAGCAGCTAATGTACTTGATTGACAAGTTACAGACGGTTACTATAAACGAAGAACAGATTGAGCCATTCCTTCCTTCGGTACATGAAAAACTGGAATCTCTATCAAAAGAGGATCTGATAAAACACGTGGTTTCGCTAGAGTTTAACCGCTTTCTTGAATACTATGGCAATACTGCCGACCTGAATGCTCCTGACACTCACGATATTAATCGCAGAGATGGACGCGAGGGACGCGAGGGACGCGAAACACGCAAAATTTCGTCAGAAGGTATGACCTCGATTCGCCTTAATGTTGGCTTATCACAAGGTTTAATCCCTAAAGATATCATCACTTTCGTAATTGATGCGACAGGTCGCAGAAACGTGGAAATCGGAAAAATCGACCTCTATAAATCACATGCAACAGTCGAAGTTGAATCGTCGTATGGCACAACACTTCTAAAGAATAGCCGTGGAATGAACTTCCGTGGATCCTTCTTTGATGCTGAAGTGAATAACCCTGGCCGCGAAGGTGGCGACAGAGGTGGCGACAGAGGCGGCGACAGAGGCGGCCGGTTTGAGCGCGGCTTCCGGAAGCCTGAAGGTGGCAGAGACGATTTTAAGCGTCGTGACCGAAAGAAAAGGTTTTAATAAACTGAAAATACGAACGAAGCCGGAATGCATAAAGCTTCCGGCTTTTTCATTCGCCGTTGACGAAGCGGCCGAAACAGAATAAATGGCTAATATAAACGCCTCAATACAATCTCACGCTGAAAATTATCCTGATAAAAAACGGATCAGGATTGCTATAGCATTGTTTTATTTCAGTCTCGGATTTACTTTTGCCTCGTGGGCGAGCAGGATTCCTGAGATTAAAACAGCGCTCAAACTAAGTGATGCAACATTTGGCAGCATCTTGTTTGCTTTACCTGTCGGACAATTCCTGATGATGTCTTTTTCGGGAAAACTGGTAACCCATTTCGGAAGTCGAAGGGTGATCCTGTTTGCACTTCCGGGCTATACCTTGTGCTTGTCGAATCTGGCACTCGCCACTCATGGATGGCAGCTGGCAATCGGACTGTTTTTATTCGGAATATTTGGCAATATGTGCAATATTTCCATTAATACACAGGGTGTTGGCGCTGAAAAAATCTACAAAAGACCCATCATGGCAGCCTTTCACGGAGGCTGGAGCATGGCCGGATTTACCGGCGCCCTCGTTGGGTTGACAATGATCAATCTTAAAATCCCTCCCTTGATCCATTTCTGGGTTGTTATCGGTATTGTGCTGACAATCGTCTCTCTGAACTTTGGGAAGCTGATTCCGGGAAAGACGGGATTAGCCAAAACTGTTGGCACGAAAAAGAAATTATTCTCAAAGCCCGATAGCGGACTGGTTCAGTTGGGCATCATTGGCTTTTGCAGCATGGCCAGTGAAGGGGCAATGTTCGACTGGAGCGGCATATATTTCAAGGATGTAGTCAAAGCCCCACATTCACTGGTAATTCTGGGTTACACTTCCTTTATGATCATGATGGCAACCGGAAGATTTATCTCCGACGGACTGGCAGTAAGGTTCGGCCGGAAACACCTTCTTCAGGTGAGTGGGATCCTTATCTCCTGCGGCCTCTTGATCTCCGTTCTTTTTCCGTACATTATTCCCTCAACCCTCGCATTTATGATGGTAGGATTAGGTGTCTCGAGTATTGTCCCATCGGTTTACAGCGCGGCAGGAAGGCATGGCACAATTGCTCCCGGAATTGCCTTGGCCACCGTTTCAAGCGTTAGTTATCTGGGCTTTCTGATGGGTCCCCCACTGATCGGATATATCTCAGCTGCAGCCGGATTACGATATTCGTTTGCCGTAATTGGCATTTTTGGTTTCTGCATTACATTATTGGTTTCAAGAATCAAGGCGATCCATTAAATTGCACTATATTTGTAAAATAAAAGGAATCAGAAGTATGCAGAATAAAACCTATAATATTATTGTAGAGGAAGGACAAGATGGTTATCTTGTTGCATCTGCAATTGAATTACCAGGTTGTCATACTCAGGCTAAAACATATGAAGAACTTAACGAAAGAATAAAAGAGGCAATTACTCTTTATCTGGAAGAAAATAAAAAATTTAAACCAATCAGTAAATTTTTAGGCCTCCATCAATTATCCCTTTAGCAATGTCCAAATTGCCTCTGTTAACAGCGAAGGAACTTATTTCAATTCTTGTTATCCTTAATTTTGACTGCAAAAGACAAAAAGGAAGTCACAAATTTTTTCGGCATGAAGATGGTCGGACAACTGTTATCCCTGATCATGGCGGTGAACAAATAGACCGTGGACTACTTAATAAAATAATCAGGCAGGATTTACAAATGAATATTGAAGATTTTATAAAACTCAGCAAAGGGAAAGGATTGAAATAACTGAGAAATCCGCTTCTAACTCAAGGCGATTTTTTTTGATGGTGTTCCTAAAATTGGTTGTAATCTATTAATATTGCTTTGTCCTACCTGCTTCACGAATTAAGGCGATCCATTAAATGGATGCAGAAATCCCTTTCTCTTTGGATATCAAACTAATCAATTCCTTTATTTGCTGGATCAAAGAATATTCAAGACCAGAAAGTTTGAAAACAACTGAAGGTTGATCTAATCTCCTCATTTCAAAAATACCGGCTTTATAATGGACTGAAACCACTTCATTCCACGTAATAAATTGTTCTTTTTCAAGAACCCCCGTCTTGATCCGAATAACATCCTGATCAATCAGAACAAAGGCTTTGCCAAAGAGTTTTGAAAATGAATACCCAAAACCTTCATAAGTATGGATGATCCCGGAAAATATGAAAAAACTAAAATAGAGCCAGTCGAATGGGCGAATATCTTGATATTCAAAAGCCCGGTCAGCCACCCAGAAAATGGCGATCAGGAAAAATCCCATCCCCATAATGATCCGGAACCGCGATTTTTTGCTGATTTTCAAGATATCTTTTCTTAATTCCATCCCCTCTCAAATTAAAAAAGTAACGAATATCCGGATTTAATCTTCTTGATCTTCTCCAATTCTGCTACATAAAATTTTATTTGCTGCCGACAAATAAATTCTCTAAAAATATCTGGATTTGCCTGATTTTCAGTTTCGTTGAGTGCATCAATGTATTCAGCACGATCTTCCGTAAATATCTTAATAAGCGGCTCGTTCCAATACAATTGAATATAATTCATTAATAATCTTGCAGTTCGACCATTCCCATCTCCAAATGGATGTATATTCACAAAGTTATAGTGAAGATCTGCAGCAAGTTTTAAAATTTCGTGACCATCAACATTCCCGATTCTACTATTTATTTGATCGGCCAATTGGTGCAATAAATCAGGAACCTTCGCAAAATGAGGAAAATACTTCGAATCTACATAAACCTGTGCCAATCTGATATCTCCTGCTGAAGTATCAAAATCCCCCGAAACTGTTCTGACGATTCCCCCTGTTGACTTCATCACCAGCTCATTGATCTCTTTAAAAAAATCAACAGAAATTTCTCTTCTCTTTTTAGCCTCCTCTTTTACCCTTAAAAACGCATTGTAATGATCTTTGACCATTAAATGATCGGTGAGTGGTTTCCCTTGCGCAGTAATATTGTGTTCAATCAACACCTTCGTTTCAGTTTCCGAGAGCGAACACCCCTCGATTTTAGAGGAATTATAAACAATGGAAATCATACAAAATTTCTCATAATCGATCGAATCCGCAATCCGCTGATCGATGTATTCCCCTCGTAACTGATTAATTCTATTCCACATCGCCTTAATTTTAAACAAAAATAACAAAATCCGGATGAATTGAAGCAGATAACCGGCACCACTTAAATCCGACCAGACTTTGCCCCATGTCGTAAGATAAAAGCAATGAAAAAATTTGGTTTAAAAAGGATGCTGAATAAAATAGCGGACCAAATTCTTTGGACGATAGGTTTCATCTTTTTTAAACCGTTCAACAACCGATGAATGGAGGGTTTCATTTGTATTTCCCTTTCCCGGGGTAACCAATTCAATCGGACGAAATAACGGTGGTTGCAACTTGTAAAAGCCTGTGTACGATTCATGCATCAACCCCATCGGATTGGGAATCGCAGCAATGGTATCAAAGTTCAAATTACATCGCTGCGCTTTATCCAGCATCCATCTTAATGCGAGATCAGACAATCCTGATTCTGTTTCGGAATAGCCGCCCCCAACATCAGAATGGACTCCAGGAAACCACACCTGTTCTAAAACCTGGTCTTTGGTATCTTTTTGCTGATGCCACAAGGTTGCTCCAAAATTTTTCCTTTTCTCATCTACCGCAAGGGCGTGATAAGCGTGGCGAATACTTGTAGACAAATCAGTATCATGAAATCCATTACGTCTGCTCAAAATTCCATTCAGCAAAAGCGGATTCCCAAGAGCGCCAACGGTATCCCAAACCCCGATGAATTCTATTTTTGTCCTTTCTTCTATTGCAAACGTTTTTCTAAAAAGAGTGGCCTCTACTTCACGTGGCTGATGTTCAAGTTTTCGCGAGCGATAAATCTTATAGGCATTGCATACCTTATCCATATTTTCCAATTTTAATATCCCTGAATTTCTGATCAGTCCAGCCAGACTCCTGACCGTAAAAGCACCTCTGCTGAACCCGAAAAAGAATAATTCGTCACCTGGCACATAGTTCATTATAAGAAATCGATATGCCTGAAGAATATTTTCCGAGATTCCGGTTCCTGTTGCACCATCGAAAACGCGCGTCATAAATCCCCCCTCACTTCCAACTCCGGTATCATAATAAAGCAATTGCACCTTTCCGTCAAGTGACACAGGAGTAAGCGCATTAGCCATTTTAACTACATTTGTCTGACAGAGTTTTCCATCTACGGATTCGTCAGGAGTATTCCACGTCCCATCACAAAAAATCACTATTCTTTTCATGTTAAGCAGTATTTGTTTAATGTATCTACAAGATTTTAAGTTCAATTCAACACGCTGTCAATAGCTTGAATATCGTATTAAATCGGCTAAAGATATGATTGAACTCCTTCAACTACCAATTTACAACTTTTTTCTGATACTTTACGACTAAAAAATAAACGTCCTGAACGGTAACAATTCCAAGGCAAACAGCTTATCTTTGTACGATTATAATCGCTTTCCTATGAATACCTAATCTTCGGCAGAACTTATGTATTTTCAATAATGCGGTAAATCATGACGAGGATAAATTATGAATATTGATACCAATAAAGAGAGTAGCACCACCCCATCGTGGATAGAGATTGTCTCAAAATATAACTTTTCAAATCCGGCAATGAGTTGGTGGCAACTTATTAATTCAGTAATACCTTATCTTTTACTCTGGGGAGCCATGGTGTGGAGTTTGAATATCTCTTACTGGCTAACTCTGGTGCTATCTGTTTTTGCAGCTGGATTTCTGGTAAGAATTTTCATAATTTTCCATGACTGCGGCCACGGTTCTTTCTTCAAGTCTCAGCTTATCGGTCGTATTGTCGGAATCATTACCGGAATACTGGCGTTTACTCCTTATCATAAATGGACGCGCGAACACAAAGAACACCATGCCACCGTTGGCAATCTTGATAAGCGCGGCGTCGGCGACGTAAAAACACTTACAGTAGTAGAATTTTTAAAATTATCCAAGTGGAAGCGTTTTATGTACCGGCTATACCGGCATCCCATCTTTCTTTTCGGCGTAGCCCCATTTCTGGTTTTTGTTCTTCAGAACAGATTCCCAAGAAAATATATGAATATCAAGGATCATATTTACCTTCAACTGACAAATCTCGCAATAATTGCCCTTGCTGCCCTGGTTGTCTGGGCAATCGGATGGAAGGCTTTTCTTCTGATCCAGTTACCTGTGCTTTATATCGCTTCGGTACATGGCCTTTGGCTGTTCTATGTTCAACATCAATATGAAAACGTGGTTTGGGCTCGTGCCGGGGATTGGAATTATAAAGATATAGCGCTCGAAGGAAGTTCTTACTTCAAACTGCCCAAGTTGCTGCAATGGTTTACTGGGAATATCGGTTTTCACCACATCCACCACCTTAGTCCAAGAATACCCAATTACAAACTCCCTCTCTGTTTTAAGGAAAATACCATTTTTCAGGAAGTCAAACCTGTCACATTCTTCTCAAGTCTCAAATCATTAAAACTGAGGCTATGGGATGAAAAAAGCCAAAAACTGGTCGGTTTTAAAGTGCTGCGTTATTATCCAAGGTAAAAGTACGTTACTCCACTATTCTAATTATCCAAACTACGAATTATGAAGAATATAAACTGGATTCATTCAATTGTGTTTTGTTTTATTATAGGAATAACAGCTTCATGTCAACCGGCTGTTAAACCAATGAAAGAGGGATTGTGGAGGGGCGAATTTAGTGTTCGTGAGTATCAGATCCCTTTTGTATTTGAGGTAAAAGGGAAAGGTGCCGGCACCACTTCTTTAACATTAATAAATGGAGCAGATCGTTTTGAACTTAACAATATTATCTTCAATAACGATTCGGTTACAATTCCGATCGATCTTTATGATGTGGTTTTGAAAGGGAAACTGACAGACAATAGCTTTGACGGACAATACATTAAGAAAAGCGGTGACAGGAAGATAACAACCATTCCATTTAAAGCAAAATACGGAGCCTTTTCACGATTTCCGGCAGGTAACGAGCCACCATCTATTCCTCTGGCAAGTACATGGGACATAAATATTGGTGATTCTGTAAATTTAGAAAAAGCAGTTGGTAACTTTGATCAAAAAGGATCACAAATAACCGGGTCAATCCTGACTCCAACGGGCGACTACCGTTTTTTTGAAGGGACAGTTGAGGGGAAGAATTTTTCGTTATCTGCCTTTGGCGGCTCTTCGCCCTACCTGATACAAGGTACATTACTGAACGACAGCATTCTTTCAGGTAAATTTGTCACGCTGCGTCAAACCACAAAGCTGGAAGGAAAGCGTAATCCCAAAGCTACATTGCCTGATCCTTATGTGGCGTCACATCTCAAAGAAGGTTTTTCATCTATTGATTTTTCTTTCCCTAATCTGGAAGGAAATAAAATTTCCTTATCGGATTTAAAATATAAGGGTAAAGTCACAATTGTAACTGTTCTGGGAAGCTGGTGTCCAAACTGCCTTGACGAGAATGCTTATTTATCTTCTTGGTACAAAGCCAACAAACAGCGAGGCGTTGAAATTATCGGATTAGGATTTGAACGAAAGAACGATTTTGAATCAGCGAAAAAATCCTTGTCTCTATTAAAAGATCGCCTGGATATCCAATATGAAATTCTCTTTGCAGGACAAGCCAGCACCGCTTCAGCTTCAAAAGCACTTCCGGCTTTAAACGGAATCTCCGCTTTCCCGACTACAATTTTTATTGATAAGAAAGGGAATGTCAGAAAAGTGCATACAGGCTTCAATGGACCGGCAACCGGAAAATTCCATGAAGAATTTAAAAAAGAGTTCAATGAATTAATCGATCAGTTACTTGCAGAAAAATAGATGGATTACAATGGTTTGAATAATTTTATCGCATCGGGAAAAAATACAGCAAAGATGCCGGTCCTGTTCGTTGGGCATGGAAGCCCAATGTATGCCATTCAAGAAAACGAATTTGTTAATGCATGGCGAAAACTCGGAGAATCAATACCGAAGCCTAAGGCAATTCTCTGCATATCTGCTCATTGGGAAACAAAGGGAACTTTCGTTACCGTTTTACCAAAACCCCCGACTATACATGATTTTGGTGGATTTCCCCGTGAATTATTCGCAGTGCAATATCCGGCTCCAGGAAGTCCGGAATTGGCAAAAGAAGCAAAACGGATCGTAACCAAAACCGAGGTGGAACTGAATGATAAATGGGGACTGGATCACGGAGCGTGGAGTGTAATCCGCAATATTTATCCCCTGGCTGATATTCCTGTTGTTGAAATGAGCCTTAATTACAATCAGCCACCCCAATTTCACTACGATCTTGCGAAAGAACTTTCATCTCTCAGGGAGAAAGGGGTTTTAATCATTGGCAGTGGAAATATCGTGCATAACCTTCGGTTGGCTGCATGGGAAAAAATGAATGAGCCTGAGTACGGCTTCGACTGGGCAATTACCGCAAATAACAAAATCAAGCAACTAATTATTGACAATGACCATAAAGAGCTGATTAACTATTCATCGCTGGGGCGGGAAGTGCAAATGGCGGTTCCAACACCTGAGCATTACCTTCCGCTGCTTTACGCTCTGGCTTTAAAAGAAGACGACGAACCGTTGAATTTTTTTAATGATATGGCAGTGA
Organism: Mariniphaga sp.; assembly: GCA_037133495.1. Taxonomy (GTDB): domain Bacteria; phylum Bacteroidota; class Bacteroidia; order Bacteroidales; family Prolixibacteraceae; genus JAAFHB01. Next base: position 43,257 of record JBAXOA010000029.1, read on the forward strand.
TGGGATCATTAACGATGACATCTCTAAAAATTGGCTGATTTTATTTATCTTGCAGCCATAATAAGTAATCGGAAAGATTTAATGTCGCATTTTTGATTTTCATTTTATTTGAAAAT
>JBAXOA010000030.1:0-42736 GCA_037133495.1 Mariniphaga sp.
CAGAAAAACATGACGAAAAAAATTAAAAAAACGAATTTTTAGAACCTCCCTTAATGAAGGAGGAAGGTTCGGAAATAAATAATAATTTTGGGATAATACAATATCAAATTAGTTTTTGATAAATTTTAAATAATTGAAGTATGAAAAATAAGTTATCGTTATGGGTTTTGAGTATTGTATTGGCTAATATGTTATTTAGTAGTCCGATCTATGGGCAGAAAAAGCTTGAGGGACGCCTCTCTCTTTCCGGTGCTTTTGCTCTTTACCCAATGGCGGTTAAATGGGCTGAGGAATTTAGGAAAATTAATCCTGCAGTAAAAATAGATATTTCAGCAGGAGGTGCGGGGAAAGGGATGACTGATGTTTTAAACAACATGGTTGATATTGGGATGGTTTCACGAGATATCAATCCCGAGGAGCTAAAAAAGGGAGCGTTCGGAATTGCAGTAACAAAAGACGCAGTTGTTGCAGTTATAAGTGCTCAAAATCCGGCGTTAAATGAAATTTTGGCAGTTGGCTTAAAACCTGATGCCGGAGGTGATATCTGGATTACCGGTAAATACAAGTTGTGGTCGCAGGCTTTTAATATAAAATCCAAAGTACCGATGCATATTTACACCCGATCCGACGCTTGTGGAGCAGCTGAAGTGTGGGCGAAATATTTTGGAAAAAAACAGGAAGATCTTTTGGGAAGCGGCGTTTTTGGCGATCCGGGGTTGGCCTTGGCTGTTAAAAAGGACCCGATTGGCATAGGCTTTAATAATATCGGCTATGCATACGATTTCAACACCAAAAAGCAAATTGCCGGAATTCGGGTTCTGCCTTTGGATCTGAACAAAAACGGAAAGATTGATCCTGAAGAGAATTTTTATGATTCGATGAATGATTTAATCGATGCCATCGCAAAAGGGCTATATCCTTCACCTCCGGCACGCGACCTCTATTTTGTTACTAACGGAAAACCATCTATATTAGTGGTGGAATTTATAAAATGGTCATTAACAGATGGTCAGAGATTTGTTAACGAAGCCGGTTATATTAATTTGTCCAAAGAGATCATCAATACCGGACTAAATAGTCTGAAATAAAGATGTTAAAAGCCAGATTATTAAAAGATAAGATAGCCCGGCATTATATGCTGTTCGCTACGGTATTGTCTATCCTCCTCCTTTTTTTGATCGGAGGGGGATTATTGGTTAAATCTTTACCAATAATTCAGGAGAAAAACCTTTGGACTCTCCTGACAACAAGCAACTGGCGTCCATTTAAAGGTGATTTCGGATTTGCATCCTATATTATAAGTACTTTATCGGTTACTGGTATCGCAATAGTCATTGCATTACCTTTGTCTTTACTCACCTCAATTTATATCATTGAATATGCCGGTCCGAGAATTTTGCGCGCATTTAGTTCCGTCGTTGATTTATTGTCCGGAATTCCACCTGTAATATATGGTGTCTGGGGTACCCTCACCATTGTCCCATTTATTTCAGAGAGTGTGGCACCTCATTTTGTAGAGTTCTCTACCGGGTACAGCGTTTTGGCTGGAGGAATAGTGCTTGCAATTATGATTATTCCATTAATTATTAGTATATTAATGGAAGTATTTTCGGCAGTACCCAAAGAAATGAGGGAAGCTTCGATGTCGCTCGGAGCGACAAAATGGCAAACAGTCAAAAAAGTAGTCGTAAGGAAATCGATTCCGGGTATAGTAGCGGCAACGGTTCTGGCAATATCACGTGCTTTTGGTGAAACAATTGCTGTATTAATGGTTTGTGGTAATTTCACTGATCTGCCCAAGTCAATATTCGATGCCTGTTATCCGCTGCCTGCATTAATCGCTAATAATTACGGCGAAATGATGTCGGTTCCCCAATACGAATCGGCACTTATGTTTGCCGCATTTTTGCTATTTTTTATTATTGTTGTTTTTAATATTATTTCGCGTCTGGTATTGATCCAGATTGATAAAAGATATCAGCTATGAAGAAAATTGAGGAGAAAATTTTCAAATGCCTGATGATTGGCTCTACGGTGCTGATATTAAGCGTGCTGCTGTATATTCTTTATGTCATTATGAAAAAGGGATTGCCCTCGCTTTCATGGGAAATGATCTCGCAGATACCAAGCGGTGGATTCTATCTCGGAAAGGAGGGCGGTATTTTAAATGCCATTATTGGTTCGCTCTACCTGATTTTCTTCTCAGTTGTGATCAGTTTGATGATTAGTGTACCCGTGGTGATGTTTTTGAATTTCTCCCTACGGCGAAAGAGTCCGTTTGCTGCTTTTGCCCGATTGACCTTTGATGTTCTGTTCGGAATTCCTTCAATTGTTTATGGAGCTTTCGGATTTACGGTCATGATCTTCTTCGGATTGAAAGCCTCTTTATTCGGAGGGATTATCGCAGTAAGCCTGTTGATTATTCCGGTGATGATCCGCTCGATTGATGAGGTAGCAATTCTGATTCCAAAAGAACTGATTGAAGCGACACAATCACTTGGAGCTACTAATTATGAAACTATAAAAGTGATCATACGCCAATTGTTACCCGGTATATCAACTGCCGTATTGCTGGCGATCGGGCGGGGGATCGGAGATGCAGCTACTGTTTTGTTTACTGCGGGTTACACCGATAGCATACCAACCTCTCTGGCGCAACCGACCGCTACTTTGCCATTGGCAATTTTCTTTCAGCTGAGCAGTCCGATTGAGGAAGTGCAAAACAGAGCTTATGCTGCAGCATTGATTTTGACAATTATTATTCTGACACTAAGCTTTGCTGCACGTTATTTTAGTCGTAAACTTTCAAAAAATAAAATCTGAACCTTATGGAACTGATTGCATCACCTATAATTAAGCACGAACAAAAGCCGAAAAGTATGAACTCCTCACAATGTTTGAAAACACATATTGTTGTTGAGAATCTAAACCTTTATATTCAGGATAATCACATACTTAAAGGTATTAACCTATCGATCCCCGATAAAAGCATTACCTGTATTATCGGTCCTTCCGGCTGTGGCAAAACTACTTTGCTACGATCTTTTAATCGTCTTCATGATGATTCTGTGGATGTGAAAATCACAGGAAAGCTCTATGTCGATGATGAAGACATCTACGCCAAAAATACAGAAGTGACCCATATCCGAAAGAAAATGGGGCTACTTGCCCAAAGGCCATGTTCGCTGCCAATGTCTATTATTGATAATGTTATTTATGGTCCGCGTCTTCATGGGGTGCGAGGTAAACGCAAGTTGTATGAGATTGCCCGTCACCAGCTGGTTGCTGTTGGCTTGTGGGACGAAGTTAAAGACCGGTTGAAATCGCCAGCTTCGAAACTTTCTATCGGACAGCAGCAACGATTGTGCCTGGCGCGTGGTTTGGCAGTGGAACCTGAGTTAATTCTTGGAGACGAAGCCACTTCTGCTCTGGATCCAATTTCGTCAAAAAAAATTGAGGAACTCTTTGTGTCAATAAAAGATAAATATACAATTATTCTGGTAACTCATACTTTGAGACAAGCCAAACGAATAGCCGATTATGTGGCATTTATGTACATGGGAGAATTGATTGAGTTTGGTACTGCAGATCAGGTATTTAATTACCCGAGACATCAGCTGACCAAAGAATACATCACCGGCGGTTTTAGTTAGATAATCCATGGCATTATACATTTTTTGAGCCTCATGATATTCCGGGGCTAATCTAGCTAATGGGTGGTGCCGGAAAATTCACCGAAAAACTTGTAGTTTGCTTTGACAGCAGTTGTTTTAATATGGGTAACGAACCTGATATGGCTTTTCCTTATCTGTTTAATTATCTCAAAGGAGAGAAGTGGCGAACTCAGAAGCAAGTCCGCAAAATGATTTATCAACAATTTCGGAATTCACCCGAAGGCTTACCGGGTAATGATGATTGCGGTACAACATCGGCTTGCCTCTTATTTGCGATAATGGGATATTATCCGGCGTGCCCCGGGGACATGGATTTCCAGTTAACCAGTCCGTTGTTCGAGAAAATTACAATTGCCCTTGATCCTCTGTTTTATCCCGGTAAAGAATTTGTTATTGAATCACAAAAAATAGTATTATTTGACAATTACTTTGTATCTTTGGATTGATGGTTTTCTTTGTCGGGATTGAGAATCAGCAAGGATGGCGAAATAACATAAACATCCGGGCAATCATAAAATTTTGTCAACATATTTTATATATTTGTAACAAATAAAATAACATAAAAATGAGCACCAGAAGTTTATATGATAAGGTAATGACGATCTTTGGCACAATGATGATCTTCTTTTACTTTGGATTAGCTTATATTCTATTTTTTACATCTCTTTTCAGTCATGTTGATGCTGCCCTCAGAGGAATCTTCGCCCTTCCTCTTTTTCTTTACGGAATGTACAGGATCGTGATTTCTTACCAAAAGATTAAAGAAAACTTTTTTGAAAGTGAGGATGATTAAAGTCTTTTTCTGCTCAATAATTTGATTTAGGAGCTTATTTAAAGTCAGTCTAAATTTTAAAAGTTTATTATACTGTTCTTAAGTGAGATTAGAGGAATTCGTCCAAAAATAAAATTGAGAATTTTAAAATTTATTGCCCTATAACAAATTTGATTTATTATTATTGCACCGAAATTTTAAACGAGTATAATTACAATTTGTGAAAAGGTTTCCTACAAATAGGGATTTGAAGTCAAATGGTTTTGTAATCAGTTGTGTCATTGCTATGTTATTGCTTGGTGTTCAATGTATTAATCGTAAGCCTTCTGAGATTACCGAAACTCCGACAAGAGGTAAAATCCGCATTGCTGTAGATGAATCTTTTCATCCCATTGTTGAGGCTGAAATTGCCACTTTTACTTCCCTTTACAATTATGCCCATATCACTCCTGTTTATCTTTCGGAAACTGATTTGATTACTGCATTCCTGAAAGATTCTGTGAAAATAGTTGTTACAGCCTGGGAGCCATCAGATCAGCAAAAAGAGCTTCTTGAAAGAACGCAAACAATTGTCAGAAAGACAGCAATAGCTTATGATGCTATTGCCTTTGTTCTCAACAAGGAGAATAAGGATTCTCTTTTTACTTATCAGAATATAAATGATTTGTTCACGGGTAAATTCACCGATTGGAGTGAAATCAATCCGGCTTCCAAATTAGGAAAAATAGCTGCTGTTTTTGACAGTGAAAAATCTGCTAATATCCGCTATTTCAAAGATGAGTTTCATTTGGGAGGCAAGTTGCCCTCCAATTTTTATTCTGTAAAGAGCAATGAAGAAGTAATTAATTATGTGACTTCGAATAAGAGTGCCATTGGAATGGTTAGCGTTAACTGGATTTGTGACAGACATGATTCTACGAGTCGTGTTTTTTCTGACAAAATTAAAATTGCGGCTGTATCACACCGTGTTTTAGATCCGGGGTCTTATTTCCTTCCCGTGCAAGGATCAATTTATGATAAAAGTTATCCTTTTACCAGAACGATTAATTGTGTTTCCAGAGAAAGTTTTTCAGGACTTGGTTCCGGATTTATTTCCTGGTGTGCCGCTGAACAGGGACAGCGAATTATCCTGAAATCCGGTTTGGTACCGGCAACTATGCCTATTCGCTTGATTCAGATCAAAAAGTAACATTAATATATTGTAAAAATGATAACTCTTTTTATTAGAAAGACTTCTTTAATTTTGGCGCTGTTTATGTTTTTCGGTGTTACCGCATTGAGATCTCAGACATTGGATGAAGCGATCACTGCCACAAACAATGAACAGTACGACAAGGCAGATCAGATTCTGCAAAATCTTGAAAAGAGTGCTCCAAGCAGCAAAGTCTCATATCGGCTAGGTGAGAATACTTTATTGAACTTCTTTTCTGATTCAATTTCCAACTCGTTAAAGGTAATTACTGTAGAAGCGAAACAGCAATTTGAAAAAGGTATTTCACTGAATCCGAATGATCCGCTTAATTATGTTGGTCTTGCTAAAGTGGCATCTTACCTGGGTGATCAGAAGACTGCTGCGCAAATGAGATTAAAAGCAAAAAGCTTTCTGTTACCTTATAAAAAGGTGGCTAAGATTCCTAATCCGCTTGAATATGCCTATACCCTTGCCAAATTGGCAGAGTCCTATATCGTATTTGATCATGTTGATACAACATCGGCCATGCCGGATATTCGTGAGGCTTTGACTATTGACTCCAAAAACAGTGAGATCTATGTTATCACCGGGGATATTTACCTATTGGTAAACAATGGTTCTCTTGCTATAAAAAATTACAATAAAGCACAGGAACTTGACCTCAAATCACCTATTGCAAATATGAAAATTGGCAGCATATATTTCAAGGGACGCAATCTGATGGCAGCCATTCCTTATTACGAACAAGCAATTGCCTTAGATAAAAATTATGCTCCGGCCTATCGCGAATTGGGACAGCTTTATTCAATGGCGGGGCGATTCAAAGAGTCAAAAGATTATTTTGAGACCTATCTGAAGTTGACCAACCAAAATATTCCTGCTAAGATCCGCTATGTAAATGCTCTTTTTTATTCAAAAAACTATGCTGAGGTTATTAAAAATGTAGAAGACATTTTTGCTGTTGACAAATCAAGAACTTACTTGAACCGTATTGCTGGATATTCTTCTTACGAACAAGGAAATTATGCACAGGCTCAAGTCTATATGGATCGTCTGCTGGCAAATCTTCCCGCTGACAGAATTCTTAAGAAAGATTATGTTTATTATGCCCGAATCGTGAATAAGAAAAACCAGAATTATCCTAAAATGCTGGCTGAGCTCGATAAGGCCAACACTGAATTGGCAAGGGAGAGAGAGAAAATTGAAGCACTCAAAGGGCCTGCCAAAGAGAAAGAAAAAGTGAACGAAGCGCCACTGGTTTCCAAGGTGAGTGAGTTGCAGGCTGCAGCAAGTGCAACAGAGAAAGAACTTTTAAAAGCTTATGAAGCTTATGAAAAGGCAATCACCTTTGGAGAAGAAGATATTAATCTGATACACGAAAAAGCGAACACCCACTACATGCACAGGCAGTATTCTGATGCCGCAGCGACCTGGAAACGCGAAATCGCAAAAGGAAGAAATACCGAGGAAAATTACCTTCAAATAGGAAAAGCATATTATCAGGCAAAAGATTTTGACAAAGCGGAGGAAGTTTTCAACGAGATGATTACTAAATTTCCCGATTATCTTCCAGCCTATCTTTGGAGTGCAAACAATGCATCCGCCAAAGATCCTGATTCGAAGCTGGGATTAGCCAAACAGAAATTTTCGGCTTTGCTGACAAAGGCATCTGTTGATTCTGTCAAAAATTCGAATGAAATTTTCGATGCCCTGCGTTTTCTTGGGTATAATGCGCTGCAGGCAGACAGCTACGAGGCAGCCAAAGCCTATTATAACCGCATGGCTAATCTTGATCCTAAAAACAAGGATATGGTAATGAAGGCTTATAGTTCATTGGTTACTCTTTATATGACTCAGGCTGAATACAATAAGGCCAATGAATACAACAATAAAATGCTTGCTTTGGAACCGGGTAACGCCCAGGCCAAGTCTTCCATTCAATACATCGCTGCCCTTCAGGCGAATTTAAAGTCAAAACCAAAAGTTCATCCGAATGAAATAACGGGGATTATTAAAGATGATTCAGGACAACCAATACAAAGTGCCTCGGTGAGGGTAAAAGATACCGCAGCTGAAGCCTGGACAAATGCCAAAGGCGAATACAAATTTACGATGCCTGAAGCCTCATCGATTTTGGTTATCAGCGCGAAGGGCTTCAAAACAATTGAAATTCCTGTTACAAAGAGCAGGGTATATGGTGCCACGCTTGGCAAATAGTTAAATTGGAATCATTACAAAAAAAATAGAGATTCAAAAAAAAAGTTTTATTTAACCACGAAAACAATTAAAAAAATGATTAAAAATTCAGGTTCATTCAACAAAGTGTTTAAGTCACTTTTTGCAACAGGTTCTATCCTAATTGCATTTTTAGTAGCGTATTACCTTTATTCAAATGTTATGGGTAGCCCGGTTAACTTTGAAGGTGGAAATCCCAAAGGCCACCCACTTCCCGGTAATTACATGGGTACGATTTACAAAGGAGGTTCTATTGTTCCAATTCTTATGACCGTCTGTCTGGTTCTCCTTATTTTTGTAGTCGAAAGATTTATCACACTAGGCAGGGTTCAAGGAAAAGGAAGTTTGGATACTTTCGTAAGTGAAATTCAATCATTAACTGCTAAAGATAAAGTTGAAGATGCCATCAAAGCATGTGATGTTCAAAAAGGATCATTGGCTAATGTTGTTAAAGCCGGTTTGCTTCGTTACAGAGACCTCGAAGGTGACAAAACATTGGAGAAAGATCAAAAGATCACTTCCATGAAACAAGCCCTGGAAGAAGCATCTGCTTTGGAAATGCCTATGTTGTCCAAAAACATGGTTATCCTGTCTACTATTGCTTCTATCTCCGTTTTGATCGGTTTGATTGGGACTGTACTTGGTATGATCAAAGCATTCATGGCTCTTGCTCAGGCTGGCGCTCCGGATGCACTTGCACTGGCATCAGGTATTTCTGAAGCTTTGATCAACACGGCATTCGGTATTGCTGGCTCTACAATTGCAATCATTTTCTACAACTATTTCTCATCAAAAATTGACGGTTTTACCTTCAAAATTGATGAGGCAGGCTTTAGCCTTACTCAGACATTTGCAGCATCTCTCAGAAAATAAAAATTCTGGGTTTAATTCTTTTGGTTTATTTAAAAATTAAAATTATCGCATGCCAAAGATTAAATTACCTACCAAATCGCCACACATCGACATGACGCCGATGGTGGATTTGTTTTCGTTGCTGCTGACCTTCTTTATGCTGACAACGACATTCCGGCCACAGGAGCCGGCTCCTGTGGATACGCCTTTTTCTGTGTCGGAAAAACCCTCACCGGATGCTAATATCATGACAGTGGTATTGGCGGCTGACAATAGGGTATTTTTCAATATCGACAATGGCCCGGATACAATTCTTCATTTCAGACCAAAAATTCTTGAAGAAATGGGAAAGAGGTACAATATCCAATTCACCCCACAGGAACTTCGGAAATTTGAGAAATATGGTGCCTCCATCGGCGTTAACATCAAGGACATGAAAGCGTTTCTTGCTGTTAAGGATGCTGATCAGAAAGTTCAATACGAAAAAGGTGGAATTCCCATTGATTCAACCGACAATCAGATGGCCATGTGGGTACTCTTTGCCCGCCAGGTGAACCCTTCTGTTCAGGCCTTGATCAAAGGTGATAACGATGTTCCTTATCCCATTGTAAAAAAAGTACTGGACATCCTTCAGGATAAAAACGTTAACAGGTTCAGCCTGATAACCAGTCTGGAGAAAGTTGAAGTAATAGACGCTAAAAAGTAGTATTATGGCAGAAATTATACAAGAAGATAAACACAAGGGTGGAAAGAAAAAGCCTAAAAAGCATTCCACTCATATCGACATGACGCCGATGGTAGACCTTATGTGTTTGCTGATCACGTTCTTCATGCTTACGACTGCTTTTAGCAAACCTAAGGTCATGGAAATCGTTCTTCCTGAGAAGATCAAGAAAGACGAAAAAGTTGAACCACCTAAGATTGCAGATAGTCGGACGCTTAACATTGTGCTGGGTCCAAACGACAAAGTTTATTGGTATCCTGGTAAGGCTGATGCTGCTGCACCGGTCCCATTACAGGAAACGAATTTCAGCGCCACAGGAATCAGGCAAGTTTTACTGGAAAGGAACAGGGCTCTTTTTAATAAAATTGAACAGTTTCAGCAAGATGTCATTACCGGTAAGTTAAATATCAAACAGGATTCTTTGAAATCAGCCATTCGTCTGCTTAAAAAGAATGATGACACAGGTCCAATTGTACTGATCAAATTTTACAGTAAAGCAAAATATAAAAATTTTGTCGATATCATTGATGAGATGTCTATTGTAGGAATTGCCCGGTATATTGTCACCGACATCAACTGGATTGAGAATAACATGGTGGAACGTGCGCTCGGAATTCCGTTAACTGCTCCCCCTACAGCTCATAAATAAAGATCGACACGTATGGTACAAGATATTAGAAAGTACACTCCAACTTTCGATGACATAGTCTTCGAAAACAGAAATAAGGAATATGGTGCGTATCAATTAAGGAAAAAGTACAACCGTGTTGTTCTGATCTCTACAATGATTGGCATTTTTGTCCTTGCAACAGTAGTTATCATCCCTTATATTCAAGCTAGCCGAGAGGCTCGCCATAAGGCAAGGGATGCCAATGAAGTAATTGCTGAGATGGCCAACGACCTTCAAAAGGACGAACCGCCACCGCCGCCACCACCACCACCGCCACCGCCACCAGCGGAGCAACAAACTGTGGTTAAATATGTTGCACCAATAGTTGTTGATTCTGTTAAAGTTAAAGATCAATTGGTGATCTCTGAAGAGCAGGTTGCAACAACTGTGAATAAAGAAGTAGTGGAAGTAGTGGAGCAAAAACGCGAAGAAGTACAGGAAGAAAAAGAACAACAGGTCTTTGTTGTGGTCGAAGAGATGCCGGAATTTCCCGGTGGAGAACTCGCCCTTCGTACATTCCTTGGCAAGGCGGTGGTCTATCCAAGGGTTGCTCAGGAAAATGGTATCCAGGGAAAGGTTTTTGTTACTTTCGTGGTTAACAAAGACGGCTCTGTTTCCAATGCTAAAATTACCAGAGGAGTCGATCCTTCTTTAGATGCTGAGGCATTGAGAGTCGTTTCGACATTACCTAAATGGAAGCCTGGTAAACAACGCGGATTTCCTGTAAGGGTTTCTTTTACAGTTCCGATTAGCTTTAAGCTGCAATAATCAAGTACAGACAGATTTTCTGAACTTAATATTTAATTAAAAAAAGGCCGTTCACTGTGAAGTGAATGGTCTTTTTTGCTCTATAATCAAGAGAACAAGAGACAAAACGCCATTGTCATTTTGGGCATAACAGGGATTTCTGAACCTGATATTTCTTATACAATTACCAGGCTGCAATACTGCTTTTTACTTTGGCAAGGGCATTGTTTATAACACAACCATTAAAGCGATATTACGAAATAATTCTGTGATAGCTTTGTTCTAATTGGTGATTTTTTTGAACGCAGTATTGATTCCTTCAGGGTGCTCCAATCCGAAAGTATAGGTTGAAGGATTGGTTTTAGAATCACTCAATAGAGAAAATGAAACCGGTATACCCCTGTTGAAAAGTTCAATAATTTTCCTTGCATCGGCTTCCTGAATAAATATTCGGTCAGTTGCATTTCTTGCTGTAATCTGATAAGACTCAATCCCATTTGATTTAATCGTGATTTTATATGAGTTCTCATCACCTTTCTTTACAATTTTTTTACCGTATTCGTACAGCTTGATACAAAAAGATACTTTATCAATAACAAATTTCACCTTCAGTTCATCATTGTCGACGGTGTTATTGCTGTACTTGCCCCAGATGGCATATTCATTAGTGATGTAAAACGAATTTTTATTGTCTCCCAGATCCACAGCATAAGAGGCGATCTTCCACATACCCAATTCATCCGGTTGATCTGTTTTTAAACTAGTAGGTTCTTTGGTTTCAGGCTGAACAGTTTCAATACCTTTTATAAGGGATTTTTCAGGTTTTTGATGATTTAACCCGCACGCAGCAACAGTTACCGAAAGAATTAACAAAATTATTAATTGTTTCATGACAATGGAAGGATTGGCGGTTAATTTATTCGTAAACATACTATAAATCAATTACAATAAAAAGAATAAACCTCATGAAACAGCACCTGAACGGCGATGATCAGAAACCTGCCTGTTGCAGATGATCAAAGGCCGCTTAAACTGAACTTTATTGCGTTTGTACTGATGATATAACACTACTAGTGTCTCGTTTAAATAAAAAATGTTCTTTTAAAATATAGATAATCAATTATTCGCAGCGGTTACTGTAGCGTGACGATTTCAATTGATTTTCTTTGGATTCAAATTCCTTAGAAAATGAACCAAGGGAAATACGTTTTTCCATTTGCTTTATTTGAAACAGTGGGGTTTTAAACCTTAAAAGCAGCAGTCATTAACATTTGCTCGCCACGGGGTATTCCTATTTCTACAGCTAGTTTCTGCCACCCGGACACAACAGACCTTACCTGATCTATAACTCTATCCATTTCTTTTTCTTTCATTCTAAAATAAGCACCTACACTTTTTGCAAGATCAATATTCAGGGAATTGTTATCCATATCAATATTCAGGGCCAAACCTTCCTTGTCTATGGATGGATTGATGTCAAAAGCCGGGGATAAACGCCAACCTTCAGGGGTAAGCACGAAACCATGATTTCTTAGATGATCATCTGTGTTGGAGATAAGTATATTGAAAATCAATCTTTTCCATAACTGATATAAATCTTCATTTACATGTGTCCCTGAGAATTGAATAAACTCCACGATGTCCAAATAGGAAGGTGTTTCATCACGGATGAATTCTTCATTTTTACCTGTCATGGTCATGGCTGAGGCAAAATGGATCCTGTCTTGCTTCTGACGGTCAAATCGTTTGGTGAAGAACGTATGATATGGTCCTGTTATATGTTCCAATCGGGATTCTGCCATTTCGATACCGGCATCAACCGCAAGACGATAGGCCAGGTATTCCCAGGCACCTTTATTCACCGTATCGTTCCTGGAAGGAAATTTGGCAATCCACGGTTGTCCCTCTTCATCCAGAATATTGGCTTTCGGCCTTGCTCCACCAAGTGACGAACCCGGAGCCATAAGCATGGCAAGCCATTTTCTTACTTCTGCTGTGTCAACATTAGATTCAATCAACTCCGCACTATACTGCAATTCCCGGATGCTTGCCCATGGTGGTACAGGCGAAACCGGATCGTTGTCCAGAAAATCACCACCAGGATCTTTTTTGAACCGTAAAGCTCCCATCCTGCTGAAATCATGAACACCTAAAAGAAAATCAATATCGTATAATTTTGGTGCAGGCAACCCTTGTTCGTTTGCAGTTAAGGAAGCTCTTCGTTTCATAAGTGTTCTGCCCCAGGTGTCAGGCATTGAATCCAGAAAGACTCCAAAATTTTCCTTCACATTAGGAAATTGTTGGCCGGTGTACCAGGCGATATCAGGATCGATGAGCAATTGCTGCTCTGAGTTAATCCAATCCGAATTATAAGAAAAGCTAAATGCTTTTCTTCCTTTAGCCTGTTGAGCAGACAAAATTCCAATGCACTTGGGCATGATCATGCCTTTCCAATCAGCATACACCCATATATCTGTTTTTTCGGCCATGACTTATTTCCCAATCAATTTTAAATCCTGTAATTTTCTACCAAACTCATCATCACCTGCGAGCTTCAATAAGTCATCCTGTAGTCCCAATACCCTAAGTACATTAAAATATGCACCGATTGAAACGCTGGGGTTTCCTTTTTCAATGTGGTATAGTGTGGAACGATCAATTCCTGCCCGTTCTGCCACTTGTATGGTCGTCAGTTTCCGCCGCTTTCGGGCCAGTTTAATATTTTCTCCCATCTGTTCAAATATCATTTGAAACTTTGGAAGTAAGATTTGCTTCTTGGATTGCATGAGTTGTTGTTTATTATCTACAAAAATAAAATAAATGTCGTAAATAAACAACAATACTCATTTTAAGTATAGATTTAAAGAATTAAAATATTTCAATGTAATCAGGAGTATATGAAGCTTGTAGTTCAGATTGATTCAATTAAAATATTAGTATAGAGCTTGCAAATGGAATGAAAATACATGGTAAGTGGTGTTTATTCAAAAACACTATTCTCTCTTGTAAAAAACAAAACCGTCTAACAATCAGATTGTTAGACGGTTTCTAAGTACCCGGGGCGGGAATCGAACCCGCACGACATTGCTATCACTGGATTTTGAGTCCAGCGCGTCTACCAATTCCGCCACCCGGGCAAATGGAACTGCTTTTAGAAGCGCGGCACAAAGATAATCCAATATTCTTTTTATCGAAATATTTAAATGAAAAAGATCTCCTTTTTCGATTCATCAGTTTTACCCCAGACTGATCTCCTCTATTGATAAAAACATTGCATTTCTTTTGGAGCACAGGGCAAAGTCGAAGTGCCTTCTGTCATTTCATTGTTTCTGACTATTTTGCCCTGTTGGTGATAATTTATTAAGGGTGACTTGCATTTTAACTGTCAAGGTCTTATATTGTATGTATTAATTTTTGTTTATGCTCCCTGAAGACGAAAAACGAGTATTCGAAGCAATAAAAAAGGACGATCATGGCGCTTATGAAATGATTTTTCGCGCCTATTACCGCCCGATGACAGCTTATGCTTTCCGGTTTCTGGGTGATATTGCCGATTCCGAAAGTATCGTCCAGGATGTTTTTCTTAGGCTTTGGCAGAAAAGAAAAGAACTGATGATTACCACCTCTCTTCAGAATTACCTTTTTAAATCGGTTAAGAATCAATGTGTTAATCAAATAGAACACGAAAAAATAAAAACAGGTTACCAAACAATGGTCATAAAAAATGAGGTTGACCGAACGGAATACAGCGAATTTTTTCTTGAATTTGATTTAATAAAAAAAATTGAATCAGCGATTGATGCCTTGCCTTTAAAGCGGCAGGAAATTTTCAGGCTGGCACGAGAGGAAGGACTAAAATATCGTGAAATTGCAGTGCGCCTGAACCTCTCGGTGAAAACTGTCGAGGCTCAGATGAGTTTGGCATTTAAGCAATTAAGAGTTTCGCTTAAGGAATTTAAAAATTTCGTAATGTTTCTTATTCTCAACCGATAGGGGTAAATATTACAATGCTTGTCTTTAAATAAATTCATAAGATGCAATTCGAGAATAACATACCTTCTGAAAAAGAAAACCAATGGGCTGCTTTCCTAAACGGCGAGTCCGACATTTCAGAAACTTTAAATACCGAAATAGAAGAGATCGCTGACTTTACATCTGTTTGGGAATCCGCCGGTGACCACTTTAGCTATTCGTCTGCAAATACTGATCGTGCCTGGCTGTCGCTTCAGCGTAAAATTGTAAAGCCAAAATCTGGTTGGCTTATAAAGATGAAGGAAAGTCGTTTGTTGAAATATGCTGCTATGATCGTGATGATTTTTACCGCAGGATTAGCCACCTATCAGGCGCTGCGTCTTCCGGAGAGAAAATTGGCAGTTAATAAAAAGATGAATTTTATCGAAACCGTTGCGCATCCTGCAAATTTGTCTGTACTGACATTACCCGATGGTTCGACAGTTAAAATGAACGCAAGTACTAAAATTGAATATCCTGAACATTTTGCCGCTGATATTCGTAAAGTGAAAATGTCAGGAGAAGCATTTTTTGAAGTTGTTAAAGATCCGGCTCATCCGTTCATCATTGAAACAGAAAATGCATCAATCGAGGTACTTGGTACTTCATTTAACGTTTCTGCCTATCCCCATGCCGGATTAGTCGATGTAAATGTTGAAACCGGAAAGGTTAAGCTTACACTCAATCAAGTCACTGATGGAAAATCATTACCTAAAACAACCATATTAACTGCTGGCTCACGGGGTTGGCTAAAGGTAGTAAACGGAGAAATGGGACAAGTAGAAAACCTCGCACCCAATTATTCATCCTGGATTACAAAGAAAATAAGTTTTCAACGCACACCGCTTGCTGAGGCTTTCACAGTACTAGGGAATACCTATCATGTGAAGGTAAAAGTGGCACAACCCGAAATCGGACAAATGCCATATACTGCAAATTTTGCTGATCTGAAACTTGATTATATTATTGATGTTATTGCACGGACTCACCATCTTGAAGTGAAAAGAAACGGTGATGAAATTATATTTGACAGAATTCGAAAATAGAGGAGTTATCTCTCTCAAAAGTAGTATATTCGTAATCAGGTGAACTAATTTCTAATCCATGCGGCTGGTCAGGTTCTTCGGAGTACTCCTGTTTTTGCTTCTGTTGTGGTTTAAATTACCGGCTCAGGAGCGGATATCGATACTTGAACGCCGTGTCAGTTGCCAGATTGATTCGGCCAACGTGGAACAAATCCTCGAAAAATTAGTCTTGGAAAACGATCTCTTTTTCTCTTATAATCCTGAAATTCTACCAAAAGGGAAACGAAATGCGAGATTCAGCAACGCTTCACTTATAGAGGTGCTTGCAAATTTACTTCCAGCGAATGAATATAAAATGGAAATACTTGATAATCAAGTGATAATTATGCTTGTGGAGGTTTCTTCAGTGCGATTGTCAGGAATGATCGTTGAAGGCAGAAAGGACACTCCGGTACCATTTGCCACGCTGACCATTTCAGGCGAGAGTATTGGAACAATGACCAACATTAATGGACAGTATGATCTTAATATTCCCTGGCGGTTTCACGACCGGCTAATTTCTGTTCGTTGCCTGGGTTTTAAACCTTTGGAAATTATACAAAATGATCTAAAGAACCACCTCATCATACGAATGGAATTGCTGTCGGTTCATTTGCATGAAATAGAAGTAAAACCTGTAATTGTAGCCGAAGTTCTTAAAGGATTCAGGGAAAAAATTGAGAAGAACTATGAACGGTCGGCACAACTTATGATTACTTTTTATCGGGAAACAATCAAAAGGGATAATCAATATATTGGCGTTTGGGAAGCTGTTATGGAAATGCTTAAGAGCCCCTATAACTCTGAAGGTTCCGATCGTGTTCGTTTTCTGAAGGGAAGAAAGAGCAATTTTAACAAGACTTTTAATGACATCCGGCTCAAGATACAAGGAGGACCCTGGTATATCACCACTTTGGATATAGTGCGAAATCTTGAAACCTTTTTAGATCCAAAATTTGAACACCTTTACCGCTATCGGTTTGAGCAACCTGAAATGTATAACGGCCGTATTACCTGGGTGATCCGGTTCTCGAGAAAGGAAGATGTTGACTATCCATGTTATTTTGGCAAGATTTTAATCGATGCCGATAGCTATGCACTTGTAAATGCTGAGTTTGGACTCGATAAAAAGAGCCTAAAGCTGAACGGAGAGACTTTTATTAAGAAAGAACCTCATGGCATCATTACCCGCCCTGAACGTGCAGAATATGCAGTCAATTACCGTATGGTGGAAGGACGATGGCAATTCTATTCGGCACGTACGGATGTGATATTCCAGGTAAAGCAAAATAAAGGAAATTTGAAAACAGAATACCGCAGTGTATCTGACGTATTGGTAACTCAGCAATATCATTTCCCTTCGAGAGCAAGGTTTGGACCTGAAGGTCTTTTTAATGCCGATGATATTTTTGCAGATATTAAAGGTGACTACGACCCTGAGTTTTGGGGAAATTACAATGTGATTAAGCCTGATGAAGATTTAAACAAGGCACTGCGCGAGATTCAAACAGAGGCAAAATAATTGATTGAAAAGGTTTTAATTAGGTAACAAGTACATTACAATGATTAATTAATAAGTCTTCTGATGAAACACCCATGAATCTGCGCTTCGCAACCACGAATGAAGATAACACAGGTGTTCCATCAGGCAATTAAAAAACAATTTATCTTCTGATGAAAACTATTTTTAAAAATCAAATGATCATTTTTTTAATGATTATTTCAGTCCAATTTGTTCAGGGTCAGGAGGATGATTTTATTTCCAGACTGAAGACACAATTACTTTTATATCGCACCCAAAAAATTCATCAGAATATTGTTGTCCAGACTGATAAGACATTTTATCGGCAGGGAGAGAAAATCTGGATGAAAGGTTATGTAACAGATGCAATAACCCATTCCTTGTCGTTGCAGAGTCTTGTATTGGCAGTTCAACTTTCTGATGATAAGGGTGTAAGTGTGTCGGATGGAAAATATGCACTTAAAAATGGAGTAGCTGATTTTAGTTTTTCAATTCCGGCAGATCTTCCAAGCGATATTTATCATCTTGTTGCCTATACTCCGGAAATGGAAAGCAGTGGAATCCGGTCGGTATTTAAGAAAAAAATCATCATAGCAAGGCCTGAGAATCTGGATATGATCCCTCATATTGAATATTCCAAACCTTATTTTTCTCCTGAGAACAAGGAGTTTGCAACCCTTCGGCTGATGAATTTTAACGGAAAACCATTGTCAGGAAAAAAATTTGATTATCAAATTCTGAGTAAGAAAAATGTGCTTTTGTCCGGGAAGGGAAAAACTGCCGGTAATGGTTCCGGTGAAGTGGTTTTCATAACTCCTTCGGTACAAAATGGAAATGCGACATGTGTTTCTTTAGAAATTCCTTCGGTGAACGACCGACTTAAAATCGTCAGTAAAATTCCTCTGTCATCAGAAAAAATCAATATTACATTTTATCCCGAAGGAGGTCGAATGGTACCGGGAATTCCACAAACTGTTATCTATGAAGCAAAAGATCAATTGGGAAGTCCAGTCGATATAAAGGCCGATATCATCGATGAGCGCGGTAATATTGTTGTCAACACTGCAACTATATCGCCGGGGTTTGGCGCTTTTAGTTTGTTGAATGCTGAAAAAGAGCAATTTAAAATGAAAATTATTAGTGACATTGGGATGAATCAACTAATTGATCTCCCCGCTCTTTCCTCTGGCAGCATGAGCATTTCAGTTAAAAAGAATGACGGAAAAACACTTTCCTTGTTGCTGGGCCGATCGCCAAAAACGCCTGTCGCAAAATTTAAGATCGTGGCTGTCACCAATGGAGAGCTGATTTGGGCCAGCAATTTTAAAATTGAGCAAGCGGGGATCCTCAATGTTCCGCTTGATAATTTCCATTCAGAGATTGCTGCTGTTGCCATTTTTAACGATTCCGGTTCTATTGTAGCTCAGAGGTTAATCCGCACAGGGAAGAGTCAGGTATTGAATATTTCTTTAATCCCAAATAAAATCAGTTATAAGACAGGGGAAGAAGGGGAGTTTAAAGTCAAAATTACCGGGCCGGACGGAAAACCTGTTAGTGCAGAATTGGCTGCCGGTTTGTCTGATAAATATACCTTTCCCGCCTCATATGCCAGTATTAAATATCTTAATTTTGGCCTTGATAAACCTTTTCCATTTGAGGCACAAGGCGATAGTATGAATAAAATTGCATTTGACTATTATCTTGCAACAAATACCTTGAAGGGATACGACTTGAATAGTGTTGTAGGATTGGATCTCTCTAAATCATTGAATTTTACGATTAATGGGATACAAGTTTCGGGTAAGGTTTTTGATATGAAAGACTTACCGGTTCCTAATGCTTTGGTTAGTCTGAGCAGCTCATCACTACAGCAATTTAGTGCCAGAAGTGATTTGAACGGCGATTTTGTAATCAGTCTGCCTGTGTCTGTTGATAAAAAAAATCTCACTGTTTCAGCTACTGATAGTTCCGGGAAAGGGAATTTCCGGGTAGCGCTTAATAAGGATTTCCGGGAAATGCTGGTTAATAGCATGGACGAAAGCTCTGTAAACAACTGGCAAATTTTTGAACAATTAGACAGGACAAATTATTTTAAAAATAATACAAATTATTTTAAAGCCAGGCCACCTTTGAGGGCCAAAAATGGTGAAGGAAGAGCGCAGGAACCTTATTGGAAAAAATATCTTAAAGGCTCCTCCAATCTTATTGAAATTCTGCAAACGATCAGACCTTTCGAATTATTAAAGGATAAAATTGTCTTCAGAGGGAGAAATTCCTTACTTTCTCAGGATGGAGCTTTGATCGTTATTGATGGTCAGAAAATGGGTTCTGATGCCTCCCGGCTATCGATTATTAATACTCAGGATATTGAAGATATACAAATCTTGCTTGATCCTGTTGAAATGGGCAGGTACACAAGTTTAAATTCGGTTGGGGTTATTGAAATCACAACCAAGAAAGGTGGTCAAAAGGATTTTCAGGCTGATAAAATCACAGAAGAACCAAAGGAGAGTTCCTCAAAATTATTCATCCCTGAAGCGATAGGAAATGAGAAGTACGATTTAAAGACTACCTTACAATGGATTCCGGTTCTATTCACAGATCAAAACGGAGAAGCTACAATCCCTTTTAAGACCGGTGGAATTAAATCAATTTTTGTACTTGAGATAGCGGGTTTTACAGATTTTGGGCAGTGGATAGGAAGCAGCACTGAGATAAGGGTGGATTAATGGATCTGATTATTTAAGATCCTCTTTCTTGAACCGCAAGGGAAGTAATCCGTCAATACCATTTATAATCAATATTCTATCTGTACTGTCAAGCAGTATCCGCAATGGCTGACCGGCAATATCTTCGTATTCTGCCATCACCTGTCGGCATGCCCCACATGGTTTCGCAATTCCGGAGGGTGAGGCGTCACGATTCAGCGTACTAACTGCTATTGCAACGATCGCAATATTCGGATATTGGGCTGCTGCATAAAACAGCGCAGTCCTTTCGGCGCATAAGCCGGAAGGATAAGCGGCATTTTCCTGATTATTCCCTGTTATGATTAGTCCGTTTTCCAATAGAACAGCAGCACCGACACGAAATCCTGAGTAAGGTGCATATCCATTTTGGGCAGCATTTCTGGCCTTTATTATCAGTTGATTATCTTGGTCAGGTAACTGAGCCGGCGAATCGAATTCAGTATATTTTATCTGAAGAGTTATCTCTTTCATGGTTGAATAATTTGTTCTTTATGAATAAAAAGGGAATTCTTGCCACTATTCTTATCTTAGCTGTCCCTTGTTTATTATGCTTTCACTACCTGATGTAAACTTACTCCAAATGTACAATATATTTCATTCTGTTATTTTGAATGGCATTTAGACCAATTTTTTTAATTTTGAGGCTGAATTAAAAAAGATAACCTGATCCATTAAGTATGAATTTCTATCGTTTGAAATTGGTTTTATTGATTTGCCTTTTGGCCGGGCTTGGCGTTCTTGTCCAGGCTAAATCACCCCAAAGAACTACGCGCCAGGAGTATATTAATGTGTTTGCTCAATTGGCGATTCAGGAGATGAACGAATATCATATTCCGGCAAGTATCATTATGGCGCAGGCTTGTCTGGAGTCGGGCGACGGGAACTCTCCGCTGGCTGTGGAAGCAAATAATCATTTTGGTATTAAATGCAATAATTCATGGACAGGTCCTTCAATCAAGCAGGATGATGACTTGCACAATGAGTGTTTTAGAAAATATGGGAGTGCGATTGAATCCTACCGCGATCATTCCAGATTTTTAACCGGAGGGATGCGTTATCAGTTTCTGTTTGATTATCAGATAAAGGATTATAAAAAATGGGCTTATGGATTAAAAAAAGCTGGTTATGCTACAGATCCACAATATCCTGAGCGATTACTTAAGATTATAGATGAATTTCAGCTTTATAAATTAGATGATTATTACAATAGTACCGGCACTTATAAGCCTGAAGGATTCGCAAGAAGTTTGAAACCTTCGAATAAACATGGAGGTTTTTGGGGTGCTGATCATGCAATCAATCCATATCAATCCAGAAATGTTGAGAAAAGGAATGGCCGAAAAGCATTCTTTGCAAAAGTAGGTGATAATTATGAACAGATTGCAGCCGAATTTTCACTTAAAGAATGGGAAATTTATAAATACAATGATGCTGAAAAGGGAGAGCGGCCCCAGGCAGGTTCTGTTGTATATCTGCAGCGAAAACGGGGAAGCGCACCGCGGGGAAATAATTTCCATACCCTCAAGCCCGGGGAATCGCTTCGTTCGGTTGCCCAATGGTATGGCATTCGGGTGAATGCACTGTACCGAAAAAACAGGATGACAAAGGATTCTGAACTTAAAGAAGGACAACAAATCTCTTTAAGAAAGAAAGTAAGGCGATGAAAGGAGAATTCGACGATTTGAAAATGTCCCGGATTGATCATTGATCCGCCAGCTGGCGGAGAACATTTTCTTATTTATGAAGAATAGCTTTCTGCATCAGGGAAACCACGCAGAAAAGCAGCTGTTTCCATCCGTTTTTTACCTGCAAGCTGCAAGTCCTGAATATTCAAAAAACCATCAGCGCATGCAATTTTAAGATATTTTTTATTGTCACTGACTATTTTACCCGGTTGATATTGATGACTCACCTGTTCGGTGGTGGCTTTGAATATTTTCACCCCTGTTTCGGTTCCTGACCTATGAAAGTTTGTCCAGGCAGCTGGATATGGACTTAGGCCTCTGATGAGATTATTGATGGCTAATGCCGGTTTTGTCCAGTCGATTTTGCAATTTTCTTTATAAATCTTAGGGGCATGCAATCGCTCAGGATTAATTGGAATAGCGCTTTGCGGATATGGTATAACTGTGCCGTCGGCCAAGGCATCAACAGTTTTGAGAACAAGCTTTGCGCCAACGACCATTAATTTGTCGTGCAGCTCGCCAATTGTTTCATCAGATCCGATTGGGATTTTTTCCTGAAACAAAATATTTCCGGTATCAATTTCCTGTTTTAGAAGAAAGGTGGTCACTCCGGTTTCCTGATCCCCGTTAATAATGGCCCAATTCAGAGGGGCAGCTCCACGGTAATGGGGCAGGAGCGATCCATGCAGGTTAAATGTTCCAATCGGTGGCATTTTCCAGACCACTTCCGGCAGCATTCGAAAGGCCACAACTATTTGAATATCAGATTTTAATAGATCTAGTTCCTGAAGAAAGGACTCATCTTTCAGCTTTTCGGGTTGTAAAACGGGTAATCCACGACTCATTGCAAATTGCTTCACATCCGACTGATGAATCTGCTGTCCACGGCCCGAAGGACGATCCGGCGCAGTAACAACGCCAACAACATTATAGCCATTTTCGATTAATGACTTTAAACTTTCTACGGCAAATTCAGGCGTCCCCATAAAGACAATCCTTAGCTTCTTTCCATTCATCGCAGGTTTGTGTTTCCTTTTGTAGCTTTAGGGAAATATGGACAATTTTTACAGCCATTACCACAGCAATATCCCCTGTTTTTCAGAAAGCTTTCGGTCATGATTCTGTAGCCTTCTTTAGATAGCTGATAATCAATACCTTCCTGGGGCTCATTGGCGTAATCACTCTTGTATTCTATATTATCAGGCATTTTAGCTCCGTTTTAAAATCTTCCAATTTCTTCCGCCAGCTGGCGGACCTAATTCCTAATTCCTTCCGTCAGCTGACGGACCTAATTCCTAATTTTTTCACAAGGAATGCCCCATTCTGTCGCGCTTGGTTTTCATATAAACCTCGTTGAACGGATTAGATTTAATGACTATTGGAATCGACTCAATAACTTTCAGTCCATATCCTTCTAAGCCGACACGTTTTACAGGATTATTGGTTAACAGACGCATATTTCGGATGCCCAGACTGCATAAAATTTGTGCGCCAACGCCGTAGTCACGCTCGTCGGGATCGAATCCAAGATGGATATTAGCATCAACAGTATCAATTCCCTGTTCCTGAAGTTTATAAGCTTTAATTTTATTCATCAGACCGATTCCCCTGCCTTCTTGCTGAATATACACAATTACGCCTTTCCCTTCTGCTTCAATAAGATCCATTGCTTTGTGGAGCTGATCTCCGCATTCGCAACGTAAAGATCCGAAAATATCACCCGTTGCACACGAAGAGTGAACCCGGACCAGAACCGTTTCATCCAATTCCCATGAGCCTTTAATCAATGCAATATGCTCAACGCCATTTGATTTCTGAAGAAAGGGGATTAATCTGAAATTGCCGTGATCGGTAGGTAATTGAACCTCTTCTCCTCTTTCGATCAGGCTTTCTTTATTCAATTTGTAAGCGATAAGATCGGCAATTGAGACGAGCTTTAAGCCAAATTTCTGAGCAATTTTGAACAATTCCGGAAGGCGCGCCATGGTTCCATCTGGATTCATGATTTCAACCAATACTCCGGCTGGTTCGAGACCTGCAAGACGGGCGAGATCGACTGTTGCTTCAGTATGTCCGGCCCGGCGCAGAACACCCCGGGTTCTTGCACGCAAAGGAAAAATATGTCCCGGTCGCCCAAGTTCGTGTGGTTGTGTTGAAGGGTCAGCAAGTTTAAGAATGGTTGCCGCCCTGTCGTGAGCCGAGATTCCGGTAGTGACATTTTCTCCGACAGCATCAACCGAAACAGTAAATGGCGTATCATGAAGGGACGTGTTTCTTCCCACCATCATATCCAATTCAAGTTCCTCACAACGCTCCTCTGTAATAGCAACACAGATTAGTCCGCGCCCTTCTGTTGCCATGAAATTTACCATTTCAGGGGTTATCTTTTCAGCGGCAGCGATAAAATCGCCTTCGTTTTCACGATCTTCATCGTCAACAACGATAATTAATTTTCCATTTCTGAGATCTTCAACAGCCTCTTCAATGGTATCTAGTCGAATGTCGTTCATTTTTATATTATAGTTAACTATTTGTCTTGGTTTTTATTTCTTTTTTTCTTTAGAAAAGAAAGTAATTTTTTAAAGAAATCAGCATATAAATTTACATTAAAAACAACCGAGTCGTTAGCTGCTTTGTAGGTCAGAAAAATCCCGGCAGGAAGGAAGACAAAAGAAGAGAACCATACGCCCTGCCAAATTGTGGTTACGCTGTCGCGGGATATTTTTTCGCCTGTTGTGGTAATTATCCAGTATAGTATAAAAAGCAATACGGAAATTACCAGAGGCATTCCTATTCCTCCCTTTCGGATAATTGCCCCCAAGGGAGCTCCAATAAACAGGAAAATAAGACAAGCAAAGGCGAAGGTATATTTTTTGTGCCACTCAATCCCAAAACGGTTTAGATTTCGAATATTGGCGGTTAGCATTTCATCAGATTGCTGAATTGAACGGATATTATTCCGGGCATTATTGAGCGCCCCGTTAATAATTTCTGATCTGACGGTGGCAGATGACTTCGCCATGATTGAATCGAAATCGGTGTATTTAACTAATTTTATTGGTGGTAAAGCTGTAGTATCTTTTCGGGCCAACTTGAAAAGATTGGTAGATAATGGCGGCATATAACTAATTGTCAAAACATTGTCTATTCTTCTATTTTCCAGTTCTTTGCTAAGCGAATCAATAAAATAAATAATCTGTCCGTTATTAAGAGCCCTGTTTTGGTTTCTGAAGTAACTTTCATCTTTGCGTTCCAGTTCCATCCCTTGTAACACCGTAAAGATCGATTGCTTATTGAATTTATCCGTTCTGGATGGGAATGTAAGCTTTCGCCGGTCTCTTGGTTGCATCTCCGAATGGGTCTGACCGGAAAAAAGATTCAAAATCATGTATTTTTTATCCTTTGTGATCTTCATCGTACCTGAATCAGCAACTGTTACCGTGACATTGCCTTTGTCTTCTGTATGATCATAAATCATGATGTCGTAAAGCATGTCTCCGTTTTCCGATTTTCTTCCCACTTTAATGGAATAATTATCGATCTCATTGGAAAAAACCCCTTCCTTGACAATAATCTCCGGACGCAATTGGCGGATACTCGACATTAGCGCGATAAGTTTTTTATATGAAACAGGAACAACCTGGTTAAAAAAATAAAACGAACCGATGCTTAGGAGAATACTCAACACAATTACAGGTTTCATGATCCGGTAAAGCGATATGCCGGCGGCCTTCATCGCAAGTAATTCATTGTTTTCTCCCAGATCTCCAAAGGTCATAATTGATGCCAGAAGCATGGCCAACGGCAGTGCCATGTTCATAAGCATAGCCATCGTGTAAACAATGAATTCAAGTATAACGCTGAATCCCAGTCCTTTACCAACCAGTTCGTCAAGGTATACCCATAAAAACTGCATCAACAGTACGAAAAGGGAGATGACGAGCGTGACAAAAAATGGTCCTATAAAACTCTTTATAACATACAGATGTAATCGCTTCATGCAATGGGTTTCTGAAACGAAGACAAAGTTACACCTTTTTTGGAATTTGGGGTTATTTAATCTACGATCCGATTGTTTGTTTCAATTTTGCTACCTGAGAACTCCAAAGTTTACTCGTGTCTTCAGCTTCGTCATCATCAATATTGTCTGTAACAATCAACGCCACATCACCGGTGAGCTCATCTTGCATGATATTGAATTCAAATTCATAACCCGGCGTCATCTCTAACCAACGAAAACGAATTGAAACATTAAGGATCATCGCTGTTATTTCAGCCTTCTGTTCTGTATGTCCCCAGATGAAAGTAAATATCTTGCCATCCTCTTTCACATGGTCGGCAAACCATTCTGCAAGTCCGGATGCAGTGCTGATCCGGCTAAATAAAACAGCAGGTGAAGTTTTGAGAAAAAATTCTAATCTTATTTCTTTCATCAGAAGATAATTTGTTTTTTTAATTGCCTGATGGAACACCTGTGTAATCTTCATTCATGTTTGCGAATCGCAGATTCATGGGTGTTTCATTGGTAAAGCAGGTTAATTCCTTGTGTTTAACATTTGTCATAACGACAGGTGCAAAATAGATATAAATTTAGGAATTACAATACATTGGATTCCTTTAGAACAAAAAATTAAAAAAATAAAAAGAGGGGTTGTCTTAAACCAGAAAGGTATTATCTTTGCAGGCTCAAACAAGGGGACAAGGAGGCTAGTATCAATATCGCTGTATTGCGAACCGGTCAAATTAAATAGTTCTCAGATAGTTTGAAAGAATGGCGAGGTAGCTCAGTTGGTTAGAGCGTTCGATTCATAATCGAGAGGTCACCGGATCATCCCCGGTTCTCGCTACAGAATTTTATTCAGGCACTTAAGATTTATTTCTTAAGTGCTTTTTTGATTTTATATATTTGCATTGATATGGTCATTTCATTCAATAAAGTCAGAAAGAACCCTGAAATATTAACCATTGAACATTGATCGTTGAATATTTAATCATTTAACATTGATCATTAAACATTAACCCCATCACTTCTTATTATGAGAAATTCAAACTATATCGGATTCCATTTTTACAGTAGTTTTGCTTTCAAAAAGCAAAGTCTTGCCTTCCTGATTTTAATGATTGCATTTTTATTGCCGATAAATGTGGATGCCAATGATTTTACCAGTGTTATTATTCGATGCAGCGCAAATGCTGATAAAGTTGAACTGAATATTTCGAATCTTCTGGCAACCCGGCTTAAGGAGGCAGGAGTTGCCAATGTTGAAGTAGTTATTGGAAATTCTGAAGCAAAAGTAGGTACAAACAGCTTGAACGTTCTGCTTGGAATTTCCCATAACCATAATGAAATTAAGTTGTGGCTAAAAGATTTGCACATTCCTCCGCTTACTGATCTGGAACCTGGATCAGAAGGGTTTTTGCTTAAGAAAATTGACCAAAAGTCTCTTGTTTTAGCTGCTGGTGTTGATCAGAGGGGATGCCTGTATGCGGTGGGAGAATTGCTTCGGCAAGTCAGAATCAGAAACGGAATCCTTCATATTCCTGAGAAAATGGAAGTCCGGACAGCTCCTGCTTTTGAGATCAGAGGCACGCAGGTACAGCAAAGCAATATTGCAAAGGAGCTGGCCAAAGCTCGTCCATGGACCGAAAATGAAACACAGCGCGTTATTCTCGACTACGCCCTGGCAGGTGCCAATATATTTTCAACAGGTTATGATCCGGTATTCGATTTTCTTAAATCGTACGGATTGATGGCACAAGGAGAATTTGGTGCAAATACAGCTGCCGGAACCATTCCCATTGCGTGGGAGGCTAAAGAATCGATTGGCAGAACCGGTTATGTTTGTCTTTCGGTTCCGGAAGGAAAAGATTATATGCTGGATTTGTGCGATGCCTGTTTTAAAGATCGTCCGGCTTTCGATCTGGTGAAATTCTACGGTGGCGATGGTGGTGGTTGCGAGTGCGATAAATGCAAGCCATATGGTCTGACTTTTATTAAAACCGTCGAAAAAATGGCGGCAATCATTCATAAATATCATCCCGAAACCAAGGTTTATTTCACTAACCAGAAATTCGAGAATGCCGATGACAATGCCATTTTTACTTATTTGCAGGAACAACCTCGCGACTGGCTTTGGGCATGGGGATACGGACCGGGTTCAGATGCTACTTCATGGCAGCCGGGTCATCGGCAAACCCATCGTATGGATCTGTTCCGGTATCCCGGATATGGTCCATACAGCCTTTATCCCAAAGAGATATTGCGTCAATTGCCGTCTCGGCAGAAACTGCTGTATTACAATGAAATAACCCATTGGAAGTATGCGCAGCATGCCTTTATTCAAATGTATCCCCGACCTGACCGCGATGGAAATCACCCACCTCATTGGAGTCACGATATTTATGAACGACGTCCTGATCAGTTTCTGACTATGGTTTATAACCGGCTCTCTTTCTACGCATGTCCCCGGAATTATTTCAGGATATTTAATGATCTGATGCCTTATGGTGTTGGCGATATTACGCATTCAAGTGGTCATCACGACCATTTTAACCAATGGATGTGGCAGAGGTTATTGTGGGCGCCCAGAACTGGTCTGGAAGATGTTATCAATGATTATTGCAACACCTGGTTTGGAAATGAAGCGGCTCCGTTAATGGGTAAAGCTTTGTTGCTCCTTGAACAGAATATTGCGGAACAGCCAGGAATACCTCTGCCGAAAAAAAAAGGAATCAAGGAATATTATGATGTAGTGAAACAAGCCGGACTTTTGATGCCTAAAGAGCTTTTGGATCGGGATTGGCTGTGGCGCATGTATATGCAGAAGGGGGTACTTGACTATTATACCCAATTAAATGGGGCACAGCAAATGGAGTTGCAAGCCCGCGTAGAGAATCATATCGCTGCATCATTAAAGAATGGAACCTCATCACAGGCGATTACGGAGTCTTTGACCTGGTTCGATTTGAAAGAATCAGCTGAAATGCTTAGTCTCAAAGACGAGGCAAGAATTCTTGGTGATCAGAGCAACAGACTATTTGGAGAACGAAATGAGGGATATTTCAATCTTAAGCACGATTTTATTGGCTTAGGTTGGTTGAAACGTCAGCTTGAAAGGGCGAAAGTGGCCGAAAATAAAAACCGGGATGAGTTGCTTTCTACGATCGTTGATTATGAAAATCCGGGCGAAGGTGGTTTTTATGACAATCTTGGCACCTATAATATTGCCCCGGATGTGGTTGCAGGCTATCCATACGATCATGGGCAACCTTATGTTTCGCAGATGCTATCTGAAGGAAACCGCCCATCTCAGCGTTCAATGCATTATACGCAGAATGAAGATCAGGGTGTAACGCTTCATTACGGCAATCTTGATCCACACGCTACGTATAAAATACGATTCACTTTTGTACGCCCTTGGTATCAGGAGCGTTATGCGCAGCGGATGAACCAAAAAAAGCAAACCATCTATGCCGACGATATTCCAATTGCCAAAGACGTAGAGCTTCCTTTGCAGATGAGCGACTTTTTTACCTATGACATCCCGGCTGAGGCAACTGCTGACGGCGAACTCACGATCAGACTGGAAAGAGCTGCCGATGTAGCGCATGGCGACAGGGTAGGCGTTGAACAATGGCGGAATTCAGGAGGATGGGGCACTCTTGCATCTGAAGCATGGCTGATTAAAAAGCATTAAACCTGAAGTAAATGCCTGCAGTCCTTATTTAATAATTCAGTAATTATGGGAGACCATCGTCAATTAGGATGATAGTTAAGATTACGACAACTAACTATTCCCACCGGTTTATTGTTTCTTTCGCTTAATATTAACAAAATACCCAAATGCTGCTGCTGTAAAAAACATAATCAGACTGTAAATAACAGGAGGAATACTCATAGCTCCGTTTCCTAATATTGACAATGCGATGAAAATAGCGAGTGTTCCATTGTGAATGCCTATTTCCATTCCGATAGCTATGGCTTGTTTTTCCTCCAGTTTCAGTAACCGGGGAAGGTAATAGCCTAATCCTATGCTTAAGATGTTGAATACCAATGCGGCTAAGCCTACCATCCGGAAGTACGACAAAATATTTTCTCTTACCTGATAGATAACACCCCCAATAATCAAAACAAGGAAGATAGCCGATAAAATCTTTACGGGTTTATCCAGCTTAAGCGAAGTTGCGGGAAATTTTGATTTGATAATCATTCCAATTGAGACGGGAGCTAGAACCATTACAAAAACTTCACTGACTTTTTTAAATTGCATTGGAATTATCTGCCCGCTCTCCATAAAATAATTAATGGCAAAATTCACAATTAAAGGTAAGGTGAAGAGGGTCAGCAGACTGTTCACTGCAGTTAATGAAATATTTAACGCTACATCCCCTTTTGATAAGTGACTATAAAGATTAGCTGTCGGACCACCCGGTGATGCAGCAAGAAGCATTAGTCCAACTGCTAATTCAGGCGACAGTCCAAATAATTTTGCAATAAAAAAACAAATAAGTGGCAATATTAACATTTGACTGACCAAGCCTATCATTACCGCTTTGGGATAGGCAACTATTCTTTTAAAGTCACTAAGTGCCAGAGAAAGACCCAGTCCCAACATAATAATGGCAAGGGCTAGCGGCAATAATACCGCATTAAAAAATGTAGATGTCATAATTAATTAATTGTTAGTTTTTGCAAATATAATTATTTGTAATTAACAACCGTATTTAGCACCATATCATAGCAGATAGTCACATATTATCATCTGAACAGCTAAACCTTTTAACCTAGCTTGCAATTTCGCTTTCGAAGGAACAGCAAATTTGGGTGTCGGGTTATATTGCAGGATTTTCTGCTCAGCAGACAGAGCTTCCAGTTGCAGATCAGGAAACAGCATCTTCAGTCTCACAGATGGCTCTTACCATACTCTATGGGTCAAGAACAGGTAATGGTGAAGGTTTGGCAAAAAAAGCTCAGCGATTGGCGGAAATTCAAGGGCGTACTATTACATTGAAAAACATGGAGAGCTACAGGCCCCGCGATTTGCAGGCAGAGAAAAATCTGCTCGTTGTTGTTTCAACTCCTGTCTCCAAAAAATAAGCTTTGCGCCTGCGGCTAAATATCGTTTTGATTCAATGGGTGACAAATACAACTGGACGCAGAGTGCGGATGGATTCTGGCACTACACGGTTTTTGTTGAAGGTGGAAAACTAGCCAATAAAAATGGGTATGCTGCAAAAACTTCTTTGCGTGAAATTGCCGGAATTCATCAGGGAACATTTATTCTTACAGGAAATCAAAATGTAGTGATTGCACTGGTTTCAGAACTTCAGAAACCAGTGATTGAAGCACTTTTGGCCGAGTATAACATTATAAATGCAGACAAGTTGTCGCAGCTTCGCCAGATCTCAATTGCCTGTGCTGCTTTTTTAGCTGAAATCGGTTTAGCCGGCAGAGCGCCGGGTTTGTACAATTTGTATCTCGGAGCAAGTTTTGTGGGCGACCGGTTTAATAAATTGTACAGAGAAAAAGATGAGCACTTTGGTGATTTTGTAATCCGAAATAATTATATCAAAGCTACCACCGAAGGAAAGAGAATTGAAATATTTCGCAAGGAGCCTTATCACATAGTCAGGCAGTAATCGAGTGTCTTACAATCTATAATACCACATACCCGGAGAATTTACAAAAACCGGATCTGACAAGCAATTTATTTTCAGAGGAAAAGAGACTGAAAAGAGATTTTGGAAGTGAAAAATTCTGAAATTAAATTCTGAAATCAAATTTGGTATTGTATTTTTTCTAATTTTGAGTTTTCCGGAAATTCCATAGTTATCAATGATAAAAAATAAAGATCGTGTAATAAATATTGCCTGTGTCGCAATTTCAAGTATCAGCATTTTGCTTTTTGTGCTTACAACCTATCGCATCATTGCATTAGACCCCACTTTTTTTACTGTTTTTCGTATTTTTAATGTTCTCCTGTTTCTCATTTTTGCTTTTAGAAGCAGATCATTGACGGTTTGGATTTTGGTAAGTATTATCGCCGGAGCCGAGTTTGGTTTCGATTATCCGGAGATCGCTAAAAATATGCAGTTCTTAAGTGATATTTTTCTTCGGCTCATCAAAACTATTATTGCCCCTTTGATCTTTGCAACTTTGGTAAATGGTATTGCGGGTCACAATGATTTAAAGCTGATCGGAAGACTGGGATGGAAATCAATTCTCTATTTTGAAATTGTTTCTACAATTGCGTTGTTTATAGGACTTTTTGCAATTAACATCAGCAAGGCTGGAGAAGGCGTGATTTTACCGGTTGTATCAAATAGCCCTGAAGTTGCTGTAAAAGTTCATTCCTGGTCGGGATTCCTTTTGAATATGTTTCCGGAAAATATAGCCAAGTCTGTCTTTGATGGAAATATTCTCCAGGTGGTAGTGTTTAGCATTATTTTTGGAATTGCAGTAGCAAAACTTAGCAATCAGCACAGGGGCACAATGTTGCGGTTCACCGGGGGCTTGGCAGAGGCTATGTTCAAATTCACTCACATCATCATGTATTATGCTCCGGTAGCCGTTTTTGCAGCTATCGCATTTACAATCGGACAATTGGGACTCGATGTTTTAACAAGCCTATTGAAATTACTGGCAACTTTATATGTCGCTTTGCTTGCATTTCTGCTTTTGATTATTTTCCCGCTGGTGATTATTTTAAAGATTCCGTTTAAAAAATACCTGATCGCAATCAGTGAACCAGCCTCAATTGCTTTTGCAACTGCAAATTCAGAATCGGCATTGCCTGCAGCACTTGAATCGATGGAACGCTTTGGAGTGCCGCGCGAAATTGTTGCATTCGTTATTCCAACCGGATATAGCTTCAATCTCGATGGCACCTCTCTTTATCTGTCGCTGGCATGCGTCTTCGTTGCCCAGGTTGCCGGCATCGATTTGTCAATAGCCCAGCAATTGGCAATGTGCTTTGTTTTAATGCTTACAAGCAAAGGCGTTGCCGGAGTTTCCCGCGCTTCACTCGTTGTTTTGCTTGGCACGTTATCGAGCTTTGGACTTCCGACAACTCCTGTATTTTTAATATTGGGAATTGATGTGTTAATGGACATGGCACGTACAACCGTCAACGTTATTGGTAATTGTACAGCAACTATCGTGATGGCCAAATGGGAAAATTCATTTGATAACAAGAAAGCTGAAAATTTTTCGAATGAAATCTAAATATTCTCTCCGGCGAAATTATTCTCGGGGTATTTATAACCGGTTCCTGTATTGATTAAAACGATTTTTTCGTGTGACGATATCCGCTTTTCTGATTTAAGACGTTTTAAAGCCGCCCACAATGAAGCTCCTTCGCGAGCAACAAACATACCCTCAAGACGGGCAAGCTCCTGCAACGAGTCATTGATTTCAGCATCCGGTACACTTATCGCGGTCCCGTAATTCTCATACAGGATTTTTAAAATAAGCTTGACTGCCACCGAACTGTTCCATTTCGTTAAAAGCTTTCCAAAAACCAATCAGCATTGTTCCGCCACCTGTTGGATAGAGGATTACATCAGGCAGTTATTAAACAATGGATCATGAAGTTGAACTTTTTTTATTTTCACTAAATTTCTTATCTTCGTGATGCTCCTTTTTCTGTATTTTTACATCTCAAAATTAAAAACACATTTCCATGATCAGATTCATTTCAGTAGTTTCAATTGCGTTATTCATGCTTGTCTCCTGCACGACTCCGGCTTCCCAGGAAGCCAAGGAACAGCGGTTGACTGATTTCGTAAATCCGTTTATTGGAACTGCTGATCACGGACATACCTATCCGGGGGCGGCCTTTCCTTTTGGACAAATTCAGCTTAGTCCCGATAATGGTACACAAGGTTGGGACTGGTGTTCCGGTTATCATTATTCCGATAGTATTGTTGCCGGATTTAGCCATATGCACCTTAGCGGTACAGGAATTGGTGATCTCGCCGATATCTCTTTCCTTCCGGTTACAGCAGAAGTAATCTTTCAGGATAAAGAAAAAAACAATGAATTTGTCTCCCGGTATGCAGGAAAATACTCCCACGATCAGGAAGTTGCAAAAGCCGGCTATTATGCAGTGAAGTTGAAAAATAATGGTGTCAAAGCTGAATTTACCGTAACTGAACGAGCCGGATTGCATCGGTATACGTTTCCTGAAGGCGGACAGAATAATTTATTGATTAATCTCGGTTTTGCAATTAACTGGGATAAACCCTACCAGACATCACTAAATGTCGTTGACAGTTTATTGGTTACAGGATCTCGTTTATCTCATGGCTGGGCTGCGGATCAGCATGTCTTTTTTGCCGTTCGGTTTTCAGCACCGGTTTCAAAATCTACAATTACCAATGTGGGAGGTGAGGGAAGAACTGTGGGATTTTTAAAATTTGCACAGAAACAAGTGATGGCCAAAGTTGGTGTTTCATCGGTAAGTATTGAAAATGCGCTTGCGAATCTTGACGCATCTTTGCCGGGATGGGACTTTGAAGCCACGCAAAAAGCCGCTTCTGATGCATGGGAAAAGGAATTGTCGAAAATACGTGTCAAGTCTGAAGATCTCGTACAAAAAACCATATTTTATACTTCCCTTTATCATACAATGGTTGCACCCGCTTTATTCTCGGATTTAAATGGTGAGTTCAAAGGTGTGAAAGGGGACGTTCAAAAGGCATCCGGTTACAATCGCTATACCGTTTTCTCTTTGTGGGATACTTATCGGGCATTGCATCCTTTGTTTACACTTACCCAGCAATCCAAGGTGAATGATATGGTGAAATCGATGCTCGATCATTATAAGCAAACCGGTTTACTTCCCGTGTGGGAACTGGAAGGAAACGAAACTTTCTGCATGGTTGGCAATCACTCAATCCCTGTAATTGCGGAAGCGCTTTTGAAAGGAATTGGAGATTTCGATCATGAACTGGCTTTTGAAGCCATGAAGGTGACTTCGATGCACGACCGCGATGGTATGGGACTTTACGATAAACTGGGCTTTATGCCTGCCGATAAGGTTCAGCAATCAGTGGCCAAGTCACTCGAAGTGGCTATTGATGACTGGTGTGTTGCTGCAGTAGCGCAGAAACTTGGCAAAATTGAGGACGCTGCTTACTTTAATAAAAGGGTTCAAAGTTTCAAAGCCTATTTTGATAAAGAGACCCGGTTTATGCGAGGAAAATTAAGTAACGGACAGTGGACAACTCCATTTGATCCGGCTTACTCCAACCACGAAGGAAGTGATTATACCGAAGGCAACGGCTGGCAGTATCTTTGGCTTGTTCCGCAAGATGTAACCGGTCTGATTGAATTATTAGGCGGGAAGGAAGCTTTTGCTGATAAACTCGATCAATTGTTCAAAGTTGAACAGGGTGTAAAGGGCGAAAAGGCTTCGAGTGACATATCAGGATTAATTGGCGCCTATGCTCATGGAAATGAGCCGGGGCATCATACCACATTTCTGTTTAACTATGCCGGCCGGGCATGGCGTACTCAGGAATTAAACCGCCAGATACAAACCACTATGTACACCAATCGTACGGATGGATTGTGTGGCAATGAGGATTGCGGACAGATGTCGGCATGGTATATTTTCAGCGCGATGGGATTTTATCCGGTCAATCCTTCGGAATTGAAATACCAGTTTGGATCACCACTGGTTCAGGAAGCAAAACTTGAGATAGCATCCGGGAAATACTTTACAATGAAGGCTCCTCTGGCTTCGGTTACCAATAAATACATTCAGGAGGTAAAACTTAACGGGAAAACACTCGACCGTTCTTTTATCACGCATCAGGAGATAATGGATGGCGGAACACTAGAATTTACGATGGGAGCTCAGGCAATTAAAAATTTATTCAAGTAATTGTATTTTTTATGTTTAATTGGCATTTCTTTCGGTGGTTATCTGTGTCTTAACTTTTATTGGATATCTTCTTTCTGTTTGAATTGTTTGCTTTCTCAGGCAATCAGTGAATTTTTCATCGTATTTCCTATTTTTTTATGCAAAAAATGGAGATTTTACCAACAAAAATCAGCTTTATAACGAAAAATATTAATTATTTTTGAAACACCCATGAATCTGCGTTTCGCAAATGCGAATGAAGATAACACAGGTGTTCCATCAGGCAATTAAAAAATAAATTATTACTGATGAAAATATTAAAATATTAATACAGCATCAACAGCATTCGATCAACCAAAGTTCTCATCGCAATATTCTGAATACCGAACTAAAAGGAGGCAGGAAGATGATACTAAAAGAGGAAGTTTGCAATATTCATAACATGACTGAAGAAGAGAAATACGATCTTCTTAAAAATGTTATAATTGATTACGAAAAGAAGGAGAGTAACCTGATTCAGGTTCTGCATATGGCACAAGCCATTTTTGGCTACCTTCCCGCTGATGTACAACATTTTATAGCCGATCAGATGGAGCTCTCCATCTCGAAAGTTAACAGCGTTTTAACTTTTTATTCTTTTTTTTCCACTCAGCCCAAAGGGAAATATACGGTTTCAATATGCCTTGGAACCGCTTGCTATGTCCGTGGAGGTAAGGAAGTGCTCTCGAAGTTAAAATCAGTTTTGGGTATCGATGTTGGCGCAACTACCGAGGATAAAATATTCTCTCTTTCTGTGATGCGCTGCATCGGAGCTTGCGGCTTAGCCCCGGCAATGACGATCAATAATAAAGTCTATAAACAAGTGAATCCCAATAAAATTCAGCTGATTCTCGGCATGCTGAAATAGGCGTTAGAACTGTTCCTAAAAAGGATTGCAATATTTTTGCTACATTATTTCGGATTACCAACCTGTTATCATATCTGTAATATTATGAAAATCAATACGTTTAACGACCTGGTAGCGATAAAAAATGATTTTCTGAATAAAGAAAAGAAATATCAGTATACTGCTCATATTTGTTACGCTGTTGGTTGTTTATCTTCTGATTGTAAGGAGTTTAAAGAGGCATTTGTACAGGCCTTGGAGCTGGCGAAGCTTCAGTCGAAAGTCAAAATTAAATTGACAGGCTGTATGGGGGCGTGTACGCTTGGTCCGACCTTGATTATCAATCCGGGAAATACTTTATATGTCAACCTTAACCCATCAAGTGCTGCAATAATTGTGAATCAGCATATTAAAAAAGGTAAAATTGCTGAAAAGCTTTGCTATAAAGATCCTGATACCGGAGAGATTATTCCTGATTTAAATAATATTCCATTTTTCAAGCATCAGCTTAAAATAGTACTCCGAAATTGTGGAATAATTGATTATGCTTCAGTTACTGAATATATTTCCAGAGAGGGATATTTTGCATTGGCGAAAGTTCTCAAATCAATGACCCGGCTTGAGGTGATTGATGAAATTAAAAAATCGGGGCTGCGCGGTCGTGGTGGTGGCGGCTTCCCGGTGGGTTTAAAGTGGTCGATGGCTAACGCTGCGGTAAGCGATCAAAAATACCTCATCTGTAATGCCGACGAAGGTGACCCAGGCGCTTTTATGGATCGCAGCTTAATGGAAGGCGATGCTCATTCGGTGATCGAAGGAATGCTCATAGGCGGTTATGCAATTGGCGCAAATAAGGGGATTGTTTATATTCGGGCTGAATATCCTATTGCTGTTGAGCGACTTACGCTGGCAATAAAGGCAGCGCGGGAACTCGGACTATTGGGACAAAATATCCTTGAAAGTGATTTCAGCTTTGATATTCAAATTCGAATCGGGGCGGGTGCATTTGTATGTGGCGAAGAGACCGCATTGATGGATTCAGTAGAAGGAAAACGTGGAGAACCACGGCAAAAACCACCTTTCCCCGTTCAAAGTGGTTTGTTCGGAAAACCATCAGTAATTAATAATGTTGAAACTTTTGGAAATATTGCACCTATCATTTTTAGGGGAGCAGAATGGTATTCAGCCATCGGTACAGAAAAGAGCAAAGGAACAAAAGTTTTTGCCCTTGCAGGTGATATTGTTCATAAAGGATTGATTGAAGTGCCAATGGGGGTTACCTTGGGCGAGATCATTTATGAGGTCGGCGGAGGAATTCCACGAGGTAAATCATTTAAGGTGGCTCAGACCGGAGGCCCTTCCGGCGGCTGTCTCACTCCGGGGCATCTCAATACCCAAATTGACTATGACTCACTGATTGAACATGGTGCAATAATGGGATCTGGGGGTTTAATCTGCGCCGATGAGGACACCTGCATGGTGGATATGGCGCGGTTTTTTATGGACTTTGTTCAGGATGAGTCATGTGGAAAATGCATCCCATGCCGGATTGGCACCAAAAGAATGCTCGAGATTCTCGAACGGATCACCCGGGGCGAAGGGAAGGAGGGCGATGTGGATCTGCTCATCGAATTAGGCAATTCAATTAAAGAATCGGCTATTTGTGGCTTGGGACAAACCGCTCCCAACCCGGTACTTAGCACAATAAAATATTTCAGAAAGGAATATGATGAACATATCCGGCAAAAATATTGCAGCGCGGGAGTGTGTAACGATCTTTTTATCTCTCCATGTCAAAACGCGTGCCCTGCCGGAGTAAATGTTCCCGGATATATAGCGCTTATTGCTGCAGGGAGAGTTCGGGATGCTTATAACCTGATCCGTCAGGAAAATCCATTCCCGTCAATCTGTGGCCGTGTGTGCACTCATCCATGCGAAAGTAAATGCCGGCGGGCTCAGCTCGACGAACCTATTGCTATTGCTGATCTCAAGCGTTATGCCGCTGATTATGTGCTAAATTCAGGAGAACCCTTTATGAGCCTCATCTTTCAGAAAAACGGAAAGTCAGTAGGAATAATAGGAGCCGGTCCTTCAGGGTTGACTTGCGGTTACTATCTGGCACGCCTGGGATATGCGGTTGATATTTATGAAGAGAAAAGTGTTGCGGGCGGAATTCTGGCCTATGGAATTCCTGAATATCGTTTGTCTAAAGAGGCTTTACGCAAGGAAATAAGTTCGATTACGCAGGCCGGAATCAATATTATTTACAATACGAAAATTGGGAAGGACATTACATTCAGTGAGCTAAAATCAAAATACAGCGCTGTTTACATCGCTACAGGCACCCAGCTTTCCCGCAAGATAGGAATTGAAGGAGAAGAGAAAAATGGCGTTTATCACGGATTAGACTTTCTGCGGGATATTAACCTTGAAAAAAATGTGACTGCAAAAGGAATTGTTGCTGTTATTGGAGGTGGAAGCACTGCAATTGATGCGGCAAGGTCGGCCCTTCGTCTGGGCGCTCAGAAAGTTCATATTCTTTACCGGAGAACCAGAGAGGAGATGCCGGCTGACAAGCGGGAAATTGCAGATGCAATCGAAGAGGGAATTATCTTGCATGAACTTGTAGCACCCCTTCGCTTTATTGGGAATAAGACAATCTCACGTATCGAATGCATCAGGATGCGACCTGGCAAATTCGGCAAAGATGGAAGGCGAATACCTGTTGTTATTCCGGATTCTAATTTTATGCTGGAGATCGACCTTGCAATCCCGGCAGTAAGCCAATACTCTGACTTCCCTTTTATCTCAAAAGCGGAAGTTGGAATCACCGATTGGGGAACATTTATTGTTGATTCGGAAACCCAAATGACAACCCAGCCGGGAATATTTGCAGGTGGCGACGTAGCCCGTGGCTCTGATGTCGTAATTACTGCCATTGCAGACGGGAAAAATGCCTCAAAATCTATTGATAAATATCTGGGAGGGAAGGGTAAATTAAATATTGGTGAAGCAATTGAGATTCCTGCCAAGACGATCGATGATGGAAATGTTGTTGAACATGAGCGACTTCAGATGCGATATCTTGAATTGGAACATCGAAAGGGAAATTTTGATGAAGTTCCGCAAGGTTTTCACAAACTAAATGCCATTGCTGAAGCGATGAGGTGTTTGCAATGTTCAAAACGTTAAAATGCTGAAAATCTAATGAATATGATAAATCTGACGATTAATAATAAGGCAATACAGGTTGAAGAAGGAACAACCATCTTTGAAGCTGCTAAGCTCAGCAATATTCTGATTCCTCACTTTTGTTACATGGAAAATGTTCATCAGATTGGTTCATGCCGCATCTGTGTAGTCGAGGTTGAAGGAGGGAAAACCCTGATGGCCTCGTGTGTGACTGCCGCTAAAGAGGGAATGATTGTTCATACCAATTCCGAGCGTGTCAGAAATATCAGAAAAGTGATTTATGAATTAATGCTGTCTGATCACCCAAAGGAGTGCCTGAGTTGCTGGCGAAATCAAAACTGCGAACTGCAGGAACTTGGGAATCTGATTCAAATTAGCGAATTCAGGTATGAAGGAGCTAAATCGAAAGATGTTGTTGACAGTTCAAGTCCTTCAATTGTTCGCGACAGCTCAAAATGTATTCTTTGCCGGCGCTGTGTGACTGTATGCAACCAAATTCAAGGTGTGGGTCTGATGAATCCTCACCACCGGGGTTTCTCAACATTTATTGGTCCGTCGGAAGACGAACTCCTTGGAGAATCGGTCTGCACAAATTGTGGCCAGTGTGTGTTGGTATGCCCGGTTGGTGCTTTGAAGGAAAAAGATTCCACTTCTATAGTATGGGAAGCATTGTACGATAAGAACAAAACGGTTGTCGTTCAAACTGCTCCCGCGGTACGTGCCGCTTTAGGTGAGATATTTGGTTATAAACCTGGCACACTGGTAACGGGAAAGATGGCTTCTGCATTGCACGAGCTGGAGTTCGACTATGTTTTCGATACCAATTTTGCTGCAGATCTTACCATTATGGAGGAGGGATCCGAATTTCTGGAAAGGGTGAAGAATGGCTTGACAGCCCCTGGAAAAGATGGGGTTTTGCCAATGATCACGAGTTGCAGTCCAGGTTGGATTAAATTTATGGAGCACCGTTTTCCCGATCAGCTGGCGCATCTGTCGAGCTGTAAATCCCCCCACATGATGCTGGGCGCCTTAACAAAAAGCTACTTCGCTGAGAAAATGAACATCGATCCGGCAAAATTATTTGTCGTTTCTGTGATGCCTTGCACCGCCAAAAAATTTGAAATTACTCGTCCTGAAATGTTCAGTAACGGATTGGCAGATGTTGATGCAGTAATCACAACCCGCGAACTGGGACGGATGATTAAGGATGCAGGAATTGATTTTAAAGAGCTGCCTGAGGGTGAGTTCGATAGTCCTCTTGGTCTTTCGTCTGGCGCTGCTGATATTTTTGGGACTACCGGCGGCGTTATGGAAGCTGCTTTACGGACAGTATATGAGCTGGTTACAGGTCGCGAGCTTCCTGCCAATAATCTTCATATCCAGCCTCTTGCGGGATTGAATAGTATAAAAACGGCCTCCTTAAAGATCGAAAATCCTTTGCCTGAATATGCTTTTCTGTCTGGTGTAAATGTGAATGTAGCTGTTACAAGCGGGCTTTCCGGCGCTGCCCAGTTGCTTGAAGAAATCAAAAATGGATCAAGTCCCTATCATTTTATCGAAATAATGGGCTGTCCGGGTGGTTGTATAAGTGGGGGAGGACAACCCCGCCCTGTTAATGATGCTATCCGAATGCTGCGACTTAATGCAATTTACAGAGAAGACGAAGGGAAGACAATGCGCAAATCGCA
The DNA here is from genome assembly GCA_037133495.1 of Mariniphaga sp. Taxonomy (GTDB): domain Bacteria; phylum Bacteroidota; class Bacteroidia; order Bacteroidales; family Prolixibacteraceae; genus JAAFHB01. The sequence continues at coordinate 41,533 of JBAXOA010000030.1, forward strand.
TGAGAATAAAGATGTCATACAATTATACCGTGATTTTCTTGGTGTTCCTCTTGGTCATAAGTCACATGAACTGCTCCATACTGTTTATACCCAGAGGCGAAAAAACTGAAAGGGAAAAATCAGGTTCTGCTCGCTATCCAAGATATGCTTAAAATTGATATCGGAGAAACAACCCCGGATGGTAATTTTTCTCTGCTTCAAACCAATTGTCTGGGGATTCTGCCATAAAGCTCCTGTAGCGCTGATTGCACCGCTGCTATAGTAACAGGTAGTGCAAAAATACTTTAACTGTCGGCTATTAAAGCGATCTGAAAACGTCGTATCCATAACGGATGATCATTATCGAAACGATGATCAGGAAAAAAATACGGATAAAGCTATTTCCTCTTTTTAGTGCCATTTTGCTGCCAATAATACTACCGGTTATATTGAAAATAGCCATCAGAAAGGCTATTCCAATAATGTAATTTCCCTGTCGTATAAAAACAATCAGTGCCGATAGGTTGGTCATGCAATTCACAATTTTTGCATAAGCCGAAGCCTGAACAAATTCAAAGCCAAGGATAACCACAAACGCAAGTACGAAGAAACTCCCTGTTCCCGGACCAAAAAAACCGTCGTAAAATCCTATGACAAGCCCAATTATTGCTCCAAACACCATCTGCCGTTTAACGGATAACTGTTTTGTAGCAACATGACCCAGGTCTTTTTTTATGAAAGAGTAAATCGCAATGGCAATTAAAATGATTAAAATGATGGGTTTCAATGTTGCCGGATTGATGATGCTAACAATTTTAGCGCCAAAATAAGAAGCGATAAATGACGCGAGTCCAATCGTGATTAGTAGTTGTGTGTTAAACCTGATGCGTCTGGAATATTGAAAGGCTGCCATCGATGTTCCCGAAAGTGCAGCAATTTTATTTGTTCCAAAAATGGTAGGCAGCGAAGAACCGGGAAGGGTCACTAATAAAGCCGGAAGCTGGATAAGTCCACCTCCGCCTACTACCGCATCTATAAATCCGGCCATAAATGCGAGAACAGATAAGATCAATAATGTCAGCGCATTATATTCTAAAAAAAGGCCCGGAATGTCCATTGGCAGAAATACATCAAATTTTTGTATGGCCACAAATATAGACAATCACTTTCTTTTCCCTGAATGTCAGGGTTGAAAATTTCGGAGCCAAAAATCGACTAATTTTAC
>JBAXOA010000031.1:0-39566 GCA_037133495.1 Mariniphaga sp.
GGTTACACCGGCGGTTATTGAGATTGCAGCCCTTCGGGCTTAACTAAACGACATTAATTTCTAATTGATCATTGATCATTGATAATTAATAACTGATATGAGTACACTTTTGGCTATACACTGGAATGCAAGTCCCGAGCTTTTTAGTCTCGGACCGATCTCTGTTCGTTGGTATGGATTAATGTTTGCAATGGGCTTTCTTTTTGGATTTTCCATTCTGACCAGAATGTTTAAAGTGGAAGGGTCTAATACCGAATGGGTTGAAAAGCTTTTTATCTATGTGATTATCGCAACGATTGTCGGAGCCAGGTTAGGCCATGTGTTATTTTACGGCTGGGCCTACTATTCACAACATCTGATCGAAATATTTCTTCCAATTGCCAAAGGGGCTGACGGGTATAAATTCGTTGGATTTCAAGGTCTTGCTAGTCATGGTGGTGCCTTTGGCATTCTACTGGCAGTAATCATATTTTCTAAAAAAGTAACCAAACGTCCCGTTTTGTGGACACTTGACCGACTTCTGGTTCCTGTTGCTTTGGTCGGAGCGATGATCCGTACCGGGAACCTTATGAATTCTGAAATATATGGTGTTGCAACCAACCTTCCGTGGGGTTTTATTTTCGACCGGAATAATGAGACAATAGCCAAGCATCCCACAATGATTTATGAAACACTCTGCTATTTGATTACATTCGGCCTGATGATGTATTTTTATTATAAAATCAAGGATTTGAAAGACCGCACAGGTTTCCTTACCGGTGTCTTTTTTATTGGTGTCTTTTTTACCCGTTTTTTGATCGAATTTGTCAAAGAGAATCAGGAAGCTTTTGAAAACGGAATGGCACTTAATATGGGACAGATATTGAGTATTCCCTTTATTCTTACTGGTATCTGGCTGATATATTCTTCACTGACGAATCCTCCGGTTTTTTATAAGAATAAATAAAATCAGGGACAAGCAGTTTGGAGTTTCCTTCATCAGTTACTATATTTGTTAAAAAACAAGATATGAGGAATATTGAGATGACAGCTGTTTTTGAACCGTGCGATGAGGGCGGGTTTATCGCCTATGTGCAGGAGATACCAGGTATAAACACTCAGGGTGAAACGATCGATGAAGCAAAGGAAAATCTTGCAGATGCAGTTAATCTTGTATTTGAAGAGATGAGAGAAACTATTAATAAGGGCAAGACAAATAAAATTATTACTCAGACCATGTCTTTCAGCTTCTAATGAACAGAACTAAGTTCGTAAAGTTTCTTGAAAAGAATGGATGCATTTTTGTTCGGGAAGGAGGAAGCCACGCCCTCTATAGAAATATTGGCAATGGCAAATCGTCAACAGTTCCGCGTCATTCTGATATCAAAGAGAATTTATGTCGCAAGATTTGCAAAGACCTCGGCATTCCGGATGTTCTAAAACCACTTCAATAGTTTTATCAACTATTTTTTGCAATTATATCTTAATTAATAAGGCATCGTACATCACTTCGACCGGGTGCAGGGCCTTTTTCCCCGTTCCATCTTTGATATGATGCCGGCAACTCGTTCCCGGCGCAACAATTATCACTGATTCAGCACTTTTACGAACTTCCGGAAATAGTACCATCTCTCCGATCTGCATTGAGAGCTCGTAATGTTCTTTCTCGTAACCAAACGATCCTGCTATACCACAGCAACCGGTTTTTACCTCCTGAACAGTATAGTTTTCAGGAAAAGCAAGCATTCGACGTGTCGATAGGGAAGAGGCGATAGCTTTTTGCTGACAATGTGCGTGAAGCTTTATCTCGAGTTTATTGAGTTTAAATTGTGCTGATGTGATGTTCCCTTTCTCCATCTCACGAACAAAAAATTCGTCAAACAACAATGCGTTTTTTCCAAGTTCAATAGCCCATTCGCGCAATGAGTCTTCCACTAAATCGGGATACTCATCACGAAAAGTAAGAATAGTCGATGGTTCAATGCCTATCAGGGGAGTTTTAGAGGTAATTATATCTTTTAACAGCAGGATATTGTCGGTCGCTATTTTCTTGGCTTCGCGAACCAGCCCTTTCGACAAAAAGGTTCTGCTGCTTTCTCGGTGTTTCGGAATCACCACTTCATAACCAAGACTGTTTAAAAGCAAGATAGCCTTAATTCCGATTTCCGATTCCTGATAATTGGTAAATTCATCAGCAAACAGATATACTTTCCCCTTTACCCCCGGTTTTCCGGCATTTTTGGCAGCCCATCTTTTAAGACTTTGTGCAGAATATCCGGGAATTTTTCGTTTCGGATGGAATCCAATCATACTGTTAATCCAGGGTTGCTTCAGAAAAAAATTGGTGATTGGATTCATTGCCATTGCTATTCTTCCCAGACGGGGTAAATAGGCAATCAGGCGGGCTCTGAACGGAATTCCATTAACATCGTAATATTGCTGCAGAAATTCGGCCTTTATTTTGGCCATATCCACATTCGACGGACATTCTCCTTTACACCCTTTACACGAGATACAGAGATCCAAAACTTTATAAATCTCCTCCTGAATCAATGGGTTCTCTTTCTCAGAATGATGCATATACTCTCTCAGAATATTTGCCCGGCCTCGCGTGGTTTTATCTTCATCGCGGGTCGCCATATAGGTCGGACACATTGTTCCTCCAACAATCTCCGATTTCCGGCAGTCACCGGATCCATTACATTGTTCAACAGCGCGAAGATAACCATGCGTTGAAGAAAAATCCATGGACGTTGTAATATCCGGATAACGGTTGGTGAGTTCGAAGCGCAGATTTTGGGTTATTGGCGGCACATCGGTTATCTTCCCGGGATTCAGTATGTTCCAGGGATCCCAGGTTTGTTTGATCTCTTTAAACAAGCTATAAATTTCCTCTCCAAACATAAAAGGGATAAACGATCCGCGCAATCGTCCGTCACCATGTTCGCCGGAAAGTGAACCTCTGAATTTTTTAACCAGTTCTGCCACATCCTGTGCGAGTGATGCATAGATCTTCTGATCTTCAGTATCTTTAAGATTTAATAAGGGCCGCAGATGTAATTCCCCGGTAGCAATATGAGCATAATAGACGCATTTTTGACCATATTTTTCCATTATTGTCTTAAATTCCGCCACATAAGCGGGAAGTTTTTCAGGAGAAACCGCTGTATCTTCAATAACAGTTGTACTGCGTTTATCTCCTGGGATATTCGATAAAAGTCCTAATCCAGCGGTACGTAGTTCCCATACTTTTTTAATCTGATCATCGCCGAAAATAAGCGGAAAGTGAGTACCATAGCCCGCCAGGGTAAGCTCATCGACCATTTTGGCATGTGCCATTTCAATCTCTTCACGCGTGTCGGCGGCAAATTCAATCATTAGAATTGCTTTGGGTTCGCCTTGTATGAAAAAGCGATTTTCACGCTGCGAAAGGCTCTCTTTTGTGCAGTTCATAATGATATCATCCATCAGCTCCACTGCAGTTGGATCGTGTTTCAAAATCAGAATATTGGCATGAAGCGCTTCCTCAAGTGAGGAAAAGTGAGCTGGCACTACACATTTTATTTTGGGTGGTAAAGGAACAAGATTTAGTTTAACAGAAATGGTAAAAGCGAGTGTTCCTTCTGATCCTGCAAGGAGTTTGGAAAAATTAAAAGTCTGACCATTATCGGTAAATGGATCTGTATCCATCAGAAAATCGACGGCATAACCCATATTCCGACGCTTGACGGCAGATTCTGGATAAACAGTAGTGATCTTATCCCGCATCTTCTCGTTTGACAGGACAGCTCTGATCTGACGGTAAATCTTTGTTTCAAGTTTGGCCGGATCCGATTCGCATTTATCTTCGAACTCTTTTTTGGAAAGAGGACCAAAAACTACATCAGATCCATCGGCAAGCAGCGTCTGTACTTCAAGCACATGTTCGCGTACACTCCCATAAATTAGAGACCGCAGGCCGCACGAGTTATTGCCCAGCATTCCACCCATACGACATCTGTTGCTGGTCGATGTCTCGGGACCAAATTGCAACCCGTATGGTTTAAGATAAATATTCAATTCGGCCAGATTTACTCCCGGTTCAACAATTATCCAATGCTCTTCTTTGTTGAATTCAAGAATACGATCCATATATTTTGAAATATCAACAACAATTCCTGCACCAACAACCTGTCCGGCCAATGAAGTACCTGCACCACGCGGAATAACTGAAGTTTGATGTTCGCGTGCAAATGCAAGTATTTTTCTGATGTCTTCCCTATGACGCGGCAGGATGATTGCTTGCGGTAATTCGCGGTAGGAGGAGGCATCAGTGGAATAAATAATGCGATGAGTTTTGTCGGTATATAGTTCACCGTCAATTATTTGTGATAGTTCATCAAAAGGGAGGACGTTTTTCATAAGGATGTGCTAATTGTGCACTAAAATACAAAAATCGGACGCAAAAAAAATCCCTCATAGTACAAACGATGAGGGATTTTCAATGAATTTAATCTTAACAAAGCCAATACAATAACAGTTAAGGAATTAATTTCCCATTTTCAACTATGACCTCATAAAAATAACCCGCTCCGAAATCTTTTTTCAAGGCTACTACACCTTCGAAAGTCACGATATCACCTATTTTTACAACATCGCCTGTGGTGATTGTCAAATCAAAAGCACTGTTACCACTTGTTCCGTCCTGAATATGCAACCAGTTTTTGCCCATGATCTCAGGGCTGAATTTCACAACTTCACCTTTGATTTTGACCGTTTTCCCTGCATAAGAATCTTTTTTGGAAAAAAGTTCACCTATGGTAATACCTCCTTTTGCCGGCTCAACTTTTATTCCTTCTTTAGCGACTGCACGCTTAATTCCTCGCAATGAATCAGGCATTGATGACAGGCTCTCTGGCACGATAGGTTGGTCGCTGAATTTTTCCACAAATAAAATTGTCTTAAATGTCCTCTTCAACTCTTTGCTAACAAAGTCGGTCATTTCTATATTTGGCACAAAATAATATGATTTGCCAACTGCAACCTCTCTTTTTGAAATGGCCAGCCAACTTTCCTTGTTATCCTCCAATGCCCTGATATAGGTGTAATTTGATGACTGAACCACCTCTTCAGCAGTGATTTTGTGTACATTTGGTGCAAGATTTTCAGAAGTTTTATTTTTTGTTTTACAAGAGGCCGCAAGCACAATGATGCCTGCCAATAAAATAAGTAAATTTAATTTCATACTAGAGTTCGTTTTAATGTGATAGACTTTAATCTTTTTTTTGTCTGTGCAAAAGTATTCATATTTTTATAATTTAGTGAGAATTTAAATCATTAACAATAAATCATCGCGACTATGGAAAGAAGAAATTTTATCAAGGCATCTGCAGTGATTGCTGCTGGTTCCGCAACTTCTGGAGTAACAGCTTCCCAGTTAAATCCTTCAGACTCAAAAGAGATCTACGAATGGCGGGTATATCACTTTAAAAGTGGAGCAGGAAAAGCTAAAGTAGATAGTTTTTATAAAGAAGCTTTCATCCCATATCTCAATAAAAAAGAGGTGAAAGTAGGCGCGTTTGGAGAATTCAGTCTTAATGAGCCACCCTTAACTTATTTTCTGCACATTTATCCTTCAATAAATGCTTATCTTAAAATCAAAAAGGAGATTTGGAAGGACACTCAATTTTTACAGGCATCTAAAAATTACTTTGAGACTACAGCCGAATTGGGAGCATTTACAAGATATGAAACCTATCTGCTCGAAGCTTTCGATTCATTTCCACACCTCCGTTTGCCTTCCAAAGAACGTGGTTTAATTGAGTTGCGCACATATGAAAGTAGTAATGAGGATGCAGGACAACGTAAAATAAAAATGTTTAACAGCGAGGAAATGGCTATCTTTGAAAAAGCAGGACTTCGCTGTGTGTTTTTTGGTGAAGTACTTGCCGGTCCTCAAATGCCAGGGCTGATTTATATGCTTGAATACCGTGATATGGCAGAACGCGATGCCGGATGGAAAAAATTTGGGAGCAGCGATGAATGGAAGATCCTGAAAAATAAAACGGAATTTGCCAATACTGTAAGTGTAGTTAATAAAATGTTTCTCGTTCCTCTCGATTATTCTCAGATTTGAAAAAAAATAAACTGATGAATATAATCCATCAGTTTAAATTTTTAGTTTTACACATCTGAAATATAACGAATAAACTCAGCTAATAAAATCAATTGAACAGCAGTACAGATGGATGAACTATCGCTTTTATTAAGAGAAAAACTTAGTTTGCTGGAAGTATGGTTTAGTAAAAGAGAAGGTTCGATCGTAGCCTTTTCCGGAGGGATCGATTCCACTTTGGTACTCTTTCTCGCCCGGAAATTTCAAGGGAAAGAAAAGGCTGTAGGAGTAATTTCAAATTCGGAAAGTCTTAAGAATAAGGATTTTAATTTGGCCAAATCATTTTGTGAAGATTTTGATATACAGCTAAACATTATAAAAACAAACGAACTGAGTGATTTGCGATACAACCAAAATCCAATAAATCGCTGTTTTTTTTGCAAAGATCATCTGTTTCATGACCTTCAGGAATTGAAGAAGGATTATCCTGGATTTGAGATTTTAAGCGGAACAAATTTCGATGATCTTGGCGATTACCGTCCAGGTCTTGATGCTGCACAAAAGAATCTGGTTCAGTCTCCTCTGGTTGATTGCAAATTAACCAAAGATGAAATACGTACAATTGCCAGACATTTCAATTTGCCGAACTGGAACAAACCTGCCAGTCCGTGCCTTAGTTCTAGAATTCCTTACCATCAGGAGGTTACAGTTGAAAAGTTACGGCAGATTGAAGCTGCTGAAGCAATATTAAACAGTTATGGTTTCGAGGATGTACGTTTTCGGCATTACGGGAGTTATGGCAAGATCGAAGTACAACAAGATGATCTGAGTAAACTTCATTCAATCCGTGAGAGTGTAGTGAGTGACATCAAAGGAATTGGTTTTGAAAGTGTTGAAATCGATACCGAGGGATTGATTTCAGGAAAAATGAACAGGGTATTGCGCCCTTCAGACCTCGAAAAATAGCGAATTATGAGAATTTTATATTACGATTGTTTCGCCGGGATAAGCGGGGACATGAATCTAGGCGCTATGGTTGATCTTGGCGTCGATGCGGATTTTTTGAAAGGCGAGCTTGAGAAATTAAATATTGAAGGATTTCATCTCGAGATTTCCAAGGATATCAGAAGAGGGATCTCCGGCACAAAGGCAACAGTTGTGATTGAGAATCCGGATAACGAAAAACACCGGCACCTGAGGCATGTTGAAGAACTGATCAATCAAAGTTCACTATCTGAGAATGTTAAAAGGATGTCAATTAAAATTTTCGACCTTATTGCTGAAGCTGAAGCAAAAGTTCATCGGATCAGCAAGCAATATGTTCATTTTCATGAAGTTGGTGCTTTAGATTCTATCGCTGATATTGTTGGTGCAGCAATTTGCCTCGATCATCTAAAAGTAGACAAAGTGATGTCTTCTCCAATCCAGTTGGGAGGTGGAATGGTGAAATGTGCGCATGGGATTATGCCTGTTCCGGCTCCGGCCACCGCTGAAATTGTTCAGCATGTTCCGGTCAGAACCGGATTGGTGCAGCACGAAGCCACAACTCCAACCGGAGCTGCCATTCTGGTGGCTACCGTCGATGAATTCACCGAACAGGTTAGTTTTCCAATTCAAAAAATTGCTTACGGAATCGGACAACGTGATGTTTCGGAGGTTCCGAATGTTTTGAGGGTTTATTTGCTGGAAGATCTTGCAGCTTTGAGTACCACCTTGGCGGAGAAGGCATGGATGGTGGAATGTAATATCGACGACATGAATCCTGAATGGTATGAACCGCTTTTCCAAAAACTATTTGATGCCGGCGCAAGCGATGTGTTTTTGACACCAATCATCATGAAGAAATCGCGGCCGGCAAATACACTTTCTGTCTTGTGTAATAAGGCACTTCTTGCCCAGGTCAAAGCCATCATTTTCAATAACAGCACCTCCATTGGCATGAGGGAATATGAGGTGTCGAAAACAATGCTCGGACGATACGAAAAGGAGATCGACACGGAACTGGGGAAAGTCCGTGTTAAATACTCTTCTTTTGAAGGTCATGAAGTTCGTTCAAAGCCTGAATTTGAAGATATTAAGCGCCTTGCCATACAGTTTGGGCTTAGTCTGGGCGATGTTGAAAAAATCATACAAAAAAATTCCTGACATGGATATTCGTGAAATCCTGGAAAAATATAAAAACGGAGAATTGCAACTGGCAGATGCTTTGTCTCAATTTGCAAACCGGGGAATTGAAGAGCTGGGATTTGCCAATATTGATACCGACCGCAAGCATCGTACAGGCATTCCGGAGGTGATTTATGCTGCGGGAAAGACAACTGAACAAGTAAGACTAATCGTTGAGCGGATGTACTCCAAGGGGATGGACATCCTGGCTACCCGCGTGACTGACGAGATGGCAGAGGCAGTCAAAAGTGTCGTTCCGTTAGCAGTTTATAATCAACTGGCCAGAACGATTAGTTATAAGCATAAGGAAGAAATAAGCGGGAATGGCTATATCGCTATTGTTTCGGCAGGCACATCAGATCTCCCTGTAGCCGAAGAGGCCGCAGAGACCGCCAGGTTTTTAAACAATAAGGTGGTAACCGTCTATGATGTCGGGGTTGCGGGAATCCACCGTTTGTTCAATAAATGGGAAGTTATCCGGAATGCCCGTGTTATCATTGTTGTGGCCGGAATGGAAGGCGCTCTCGCCAGTGTTGTAGGTGGCCTGGTTGATAAACCAGTCATCGGAGTCCCAACAAGTATCGGTTATGGTGCTAATTTTCAGGGATTATCAGCCTTGTTGTCGATGCTGAACAGTTGCGCCAGCGGTGTTTCTGTTGTAAATATCGACAATGGTTTCGGCGCTGCGTGTCAGGCTTCACTAATCAATAAGTTGTGAACGGAAAAGAAATGATTTTGGAGTACTACCCAGCCTGTTCAAAAAGCAAATAGTTTGTTATAAGCTAATTGGAATTTATAAGCACCCTCACATTATCCCATACAGCGGAATATTTACCATCCATTCCTCTTTTTTATAGGAGGCTAATGAGGTTCTGAAGGCTCTTTCAGGTTCGTATTTTTCGCAGAACAATCTAAAACTTTTAGAGCGAAGATTCTCACCGGATTTTACTTCAATAGGGATAACTTCCCCTTTGGCCTGAATAATAAAATCAACCTCTGACGTGCTTCTTTCATTTGTCCAATAGCCAATATATCTTTCAGTAACTATCCGTAGTTGTTGCATCACATATTGTTCAGTCAATGCCCCTTTAAATTCTTTAAACAAGACATCCCCCTCTATTAAAGTGCGGATATTTAAGCCGCCATTGCTCCCAGTAATGCTATATCGTTCAAAAAGAGTTTAAACACAGATAAATCCTGATAAGCAATCAATGGCAAATGAGGTTTTGATATCCGATGGCTTTTCAAAAGTAAACCGCAATCAACCAGCCATTGGATGGCCAATTCAAAATCTTTTGCCCGTGCCCCTTCGCGTATCATGCTGAATATGAACCTTTTGTTTTCTTTGGCTAACTGTGCAGGAATACTTTGCCAAACCATCTGAATTCGCGGAACTATTTCCTTTGGGGCATGTTTCGAGAAATCGCCCTCATAGGAGTGTAAATCAGCGTATCTTCAGGATTTATTGTAACTTGCGAATAGATTTGTAATGTTGTAATGATTCTTGGTATTTCAAAGTCGTTTATAAACAAAGACCGGAGGGTTGAATTCTCTTCAAAAATACATTTATTACAGGATATAAATGTATTTTAAATACATATTTAACTCATATTAAACTTATATGCGGGCACAACATTGATTTTATACACGTCGAGGAGAATCGTATCTGTTTGATCAATTGTTAGGATTACACCTTCCCTGAGATTGAAAAATTTGAGCGCAGCTAAGAGTCCATTGATTTCTCTTTCCTGGTTGTCACCGTTTATTTCATAGCAAACCTGAATTGCAAAGAAATCATCGCTAATTTTATAAATGAAATCACATTCTGAGTGGCTTTCCGAAAAGTACCAAATGTTTTTGGTTTTTCTCCTGATATTCCAATAAACAGCATTTTCAAATTTCCTCCCCATATCTTTTGATGCAGAGATTGACGCCACATTTACCAATCCATTATCAACAACATAAATTTTTTTCTCTGATAACATTTGTCCTTTAACTGAAAATGAAAATCGTGGAACCAGATTCATTAAATAGCTCGATTCAAAGTATGACAAATATTCGAGTACAGTTGATGGGGATTTCACGCCAATGATACTCGTAAGTTTACTGGGGCTGACAAGTTTGGCTGTATTTGACATCACATAAATGCAAAGATTTTTCAACCCTGCGATGTCCCGTATCGCATATCGGGTCGCAATATCCCGATAAATAATATCCTCTATCAGGAAACTAAGGAGCTCATTATTATTAGTTTTCAGGAATTCAGGAAACCCCCCTTTATTCAAAAATGAAATAAGACTTTCCTTATTATATTGCATAGCGTAAAAAGAACAGAACTCCTTATAATTGAAGGGAAATAACTCTTTGGAGATATGTCTTCCAGTTAAATTTGTTCCTAATTCAACGCTTAACATGCGTGCATTCGAACCTGTAATAATAACGCGCACCGATTGATCCAATTTTTGCCTGACAAATAACTCCCACCCTTTGATATTCTGAATTTCATCGAAAAAAAGAATTTTCTTGCCACTCTCCTTTATTATTTCATCAAGCAAAATGAAATCACCCGCCGAAAATTCGTAAAGTCTGATGTCAGCAAAATTGAAATAGAAAACTTCATCAATTTCTTTTCTGATAAATTGAAGAAGCAATACACTTTTTCCACAACGCCTGATGCCCGAAACAACTAATGCATGTGTGTTGCTAATAGGTAATGATGCTAATAATTCTCTTGTAGTTCCTAATTCAAATGAACAAATAATGTCTCTTTGTTCATTTACAACAGCTTGTAATTCTGAATATTTCATACTTAAGTCTTATTCCATTACTAACACAATAAGTAATCCACTACAAATATAATATATAATCCATTACTAACAAAATATATTTGACTTATATTTATTAACTTTGCTGTATGTTTGTGTCATACTAATCACTAAATCAATGAACGGAATGAATACTTTGGCAATAGCTGGATTTTGCTCAACAGGATTATTGTTTGCATGTCAGGAACAATCTCCAAAACAAGCTAGTCCAAACATTATTTTTATCATGAGCGATGACCATGCTTACCAGGCCATCAGCGCATACAGCAATAAACTGATCCAGACTCCGAATATTGACCGGATTGCCCGTGAAGGAGTGCTTTTCCAAAATGCCTTCGTTACAAATTCAATATGTGGTCCAAGCCGGGCTGTTATTCTTACCGGAAAATATTCTCATTTAAACGGTTTTAAAGATAATAGCAGCCGTTTTAATGGGGAACAAATGACTTTGCCGAAAATTCTCAAAAAAAATGGCTACACAACGGCCATTGTGGGGAAATGGCACCTTGAGTCAGAACCAACCGGCTTCGATTATTGGGACATACTTCCGTCGCAGGGACATTATTACAATCCTGATTTTATCAATATGGGCAAAGATACTGTATATAAGGGCTATGTGACCGATATTATTGCAGAGCGTGCCATTGACTGGATAAAAAACAATAAGTCAAAACCCTTTTTTATGATGCTTCATAATAAAGCTCCTCACCGGAACTGGATGCCTCCACTAAAATACTTGAAGGAATTTAATGATGTCCATTTTCCACTCCCTTCCAATTTTCATGACGATTACAAAGGAAGGTTGGCGATGCAGCTACAAAAACTGACTATTGGCAGGCACATGTCGGTTACTTATGACAGTAAAGTACCCTGTGACACTTGCATTGAAGATCCGGTAAATACATGGACTCCCGATGAATGGAAAAAGGAATATGGAAGATTAAGTCCTGGTGAAAAGAAAATATGGGACAAGGAGATGAAATGTGAAACAGAAGAATTTGCAAAAATTAAAAATAAAGATGACCGTGCAAATTGGCAGTTTCAACGATATATAGAAGATTATTTGCGATGCATTAAATCGGTTGATGATAATGTAGGAAAAGTATTGGACATGTTAAAGGAAACAGGTCTTGACAAGAATACCATTGTAATATATACCTCTGATCAAGGATTTTATCTCGGAGAACATGGACTTTTTGACAAAAGGTTTATGTATGAAGAATCACTAAGAACTCCTTTAATAATCCATTCTCCATATTCTAAGATTCACGGGGAAAGAAATACAGATTTTGTTTTGAATCTTGATATTGCCCCGACTTTGCTTGATTTTGCCGGTGTTAAAGTTCCGGAAGAGATGCAGGGGTTATCAATGAAACCACTCGTTGATGGGGAAACAGTTTCCGATTGGAGAAAGGAAATCTATTATCATTATTATGAGCAATCATTTGGACTTACCAGACATTATGGTATCCGCACAGACAAATACAAATTGATCCATTTTTATAATCCTGTGGATTGCTGGGAATTATACAATCTGCAAACGGATCCATCTGAAATGCTAAATTTAATAAATGTACCTGACATGCAGCATGTTGTATCTGATTTGAAAATTAGATTGAAGAATCTTCAGGTAAAATATAAGGACGAGTCAAACTAATTGAGCAGTAAAGTAACCTGTCCATTTGTTGTATTATGAGAATATTATTATATATTTGTGATATATAATGTTATTTTATCATGATATAATAACAAAAAATGGTATGTATATTCGTAAATTATCTTTGGAGGATGAGAATAATGACAGTGTTTTTCTATGGGGAGCCCGTCAAGTTGGCAAAACTACTTTACTCGGGCAATTGTATCCGAAGGCCAGGTATTATGATTTATTAGAAGCGAAAGAATTTGAACGGTTCCTACGACGGCCCTCCTTACTGAGTGAGGAATTAGAATCAATGAAAGAGGGCGATCTTGTGATTATTGATGAAATACAAAAAGTTCCTCACCTCTTAGATGAAATACACGCATTGATTCATAAGAGGAAGATACGCTTTATTTTGAGTGGATCAAGTCCCCGTAAATTATTAAGAAACGGAGCGAACTTATTGGGTGGAAGGGCTTTGAAGAAAATCCTCTTTCCTTTGGTCAGCTCAGAAATTCCGGATTATAATCTAATTAGAGCGGTTAATAATGGTCTGATTCCCAGACACTATATGGTTAATAATCCATGGGAACGATTTAGGGCATATATTGGGATGTATTTGAATGAGGAGATCAGGGAAGAAGCTTTATCAAGAAATTTAAAATCTTTTTCACGCTTTTTAGAAGTTGCGGCCATAAGCAATGGGGAAATGATTGTTTATAAAAATATTGCTCAGGATTGTGGTATTGATCATCGGACAGTAAAAGAGTATTTTGAAATTTTAAATGATACCATGATCGGCTATCTTATCCCGGGGTTTTCTGCTACAATTAAACGCCGGGCAATTCAGGCTCCTAAATTTTATTTTTTTGATGTTGGCATTGCCAATTATTTGTTGAATCGCAAAAACATTTTACCCGGAACCGATCTATTTGGTCATTCATTCGAGCATTTAATTATTCAGGAATTAATTGCCTATTTGGGATACACTCAATCAACTGAAAAAATTACCTATTGGAGAACGAGTTCCGGTTATGAGGTTGATGCCATTATTGGAAATGGACGTATTGCTATTGAGTTAAAATCAACAGACGAAGTAAAATCACGACACCTAAAAGGATTAAAAGCATTTAAAGAAGATTTTTTGGAGGCAAGGACTATAATTGTATCACTTGACAAATATTCCAGGGTGATGAACGGTGTAGAGATAATTCCTGCAGAACAATTTTTAAAGGCGTTATGGAATTCGGAGATTATATAATTATTGGAGTCTTGCCTTAATGCCTTGGAAGTACATTTTTCATCTGCTAATTTTACAATCAGCTTACCTGCCCAACCGGAAGGAAGCTTTAAAAGTAAATTAGTTATTCAAAATATTTTGAATTTCAAAACGAATATCTATATTTATACCATAATACAAAATTCAATGAATATAGTATCTCATAAGCGCATATTCGAATTTTACCAAAAATACATCGAGGCAGAAGTGCCTTTGGAAAATTGGTTCAAAACCGCTAAAAACGCCAGATGGAAGTGCTTCGCTGATATAAAAAAGGACTTTAACAGTGCGGATAGTATTGGTAGTCAACGGTATATATTCAACATAAAGGGGAATAATTATAGATTGGTTGTAGTTATACAATTTGTTCATGGTTACATTTACATCCGTTTTGTAGGAACTCATGCTGAGTATGATAAAATTGACAGTAAAACAATTTAAATCATCTAAAATATGGAAAGAACAATAAGTGAGGCTGTTTACAATACAGCCCTTGAAAGAATAGAAGAACTCTTACCTATGGTTACGGATGAAACGGCCATATACGATCGCAAAGCCATTGAATTGAAAATAATGTCGGATATTGTGATCGAGTACGAGGAGAGCCATTTCCCTATTGGTAACCCGTCGCTTGTAGAAGTAGTGAAAATGAGGTTGGAACAAGAATCGATGTCACAACGGGTATTTGCAAAAAAAATTGGTGTTTCACCCTCACGTGTGAGTGAGTATCTTAATGGTAAAAGTGAACCAACTCTAAAAATTGCTCGAAATATTAGTAAAATTCTAAATATTGAGCCTTCAATCATTCTTGGATTATAAACGGTTTTATAGATTAAAGATAGAAAATAGTCGTTTTAGGTTGGTTTGGACAAATTCTCGTGAGTATTTCATTTTTCACTAAGTTTCTGCTACATTAGCCAAAAATCAGTTATTCAAAATTCAGTTTTTAATTACTTCCTATGAATGCAATGCCCTTTGTAATTGGTGCCCTTGCTGTTCTGGCGTTGGCATACCGGTTTTACTACAGTTTTATCGCCGCCAAGGTGTTGATGCTGAATGATGATGGAGTCGCTCCTTCGATCCGGTTGTTTGATAAGCACAATTATTATCCGATGCCGAAATGGGTCGTTTTTGGACACCATTTTGCTGCAATTGCAGGAGCCGGGCCTTTGGTAGGACCGGTACTGGCTGCTCAGTTTGGATTTATGCCGGGGTTTATATGGATGCTTGTCGGCTCAGTAATGGCAGGAGCTGTCCATGATGTGGTAATTCTTACTGCTTCAGTACGTCATGACGGAAAATCGCTGGCCGAAATCGCCAAGGCCGAAATAAGTTCTTTTAGTGGTACTATTACTTCCGTTGCAGTACTGATTATTTTGGTTATCGCCCTGGCTGGTCTTGGAGTTGTGGTTGTTAACGCTCTGGCCGAAAGCTCCTGGGGAACTTTCACTATCGCGATGACCATTCCGATTGCCATTTTTATGGGTTTGTGGATGTTCAAATTTCGTAAAGGAAGGACAGTTGAAGCGACTGTGATAGGTGTAATTCTCCTCTCTTTGGCGGTCATTTACGGCAAATATATACCCGGGTCACCCTTCGAATCCTGGTTTACCTACGATCGGAAAACACTTACTATACTGCTGGCCGGCTATGGATTTTTTGCGTCTGTTCTTCCTGTCTGGCTGTTACTTTCACCTCGCGACTACCTGAGTTCAATCATGAAACTTACGGTGATCGGGATGCTCGCTGTAGGAGTAATCATCGTCAGCCCTGAGATCAAAATGCCTTCGTTTACTCCATTTATCCATGGCGGCGGTCCGATCATTCCGGGAACTCTCTTCCCTTATCTGTTTATTACTATTGCTTGCGGTGCTATTTCGGGATTTCATGCGCTCGTAAGTTCAGGCACTACTCCTAAAATGATCATGAAGGAATCGCATATCAAACCGATCGCAGTTGGCTCGATGCTTGCCGAAGCTATGGTGAGCATACTGGCACTCATTGCAGCAACCAGTCTTTTCCCGCTTGATTACTTCCAAATCAACGTTTCACCTGAAAAATTCGCCCAGATTCTTCCCCAGCTACAGGCCTTGGGATTCACACAATCAAATCTTACTCAATTATCTTCTGAAGTAGGAGAAGTAATCGCTGGCAGACCTGGAGGCGCCGTTTCGCTGGCAGTGGGAATGGCTCAGGTATTCTCTGCAATTCCAGGACTTTCGGGTTTGATGTCGTACTGGTACCACTTTGCCATTATGTTCGAAGCCTTATTTATACTCACGACAGTAGATGCCGGAACCCGTATTGCACGGTTCATCCTGCAGGAGGCACTTGGGAAAGTTTATACGCCATTTGCAAGAACCAACTGGCTGATTGGTAATCTGATCACCAGCTTTTTGATTGTTTTTGCCTGGGGGTATTTCATTTATACCGGAAGTGTTTCCACCATCTGGCCAATGTTTGGCGTTGCCAATCAATTACTGGCTACTCTTGCCCTCGCCGTGGGCACATCTTTTCTTATCAATAACGGGAAACGCAAATATATATGGATAACGCTGGTTCCAATGGTGTTTGTAGGTATCACAACAATTACCGGGGGAATGATGAACATGATCAATATTTACATTCCCCAGATGAGCGGTGGAAAAACACAGGTTCAGGGAACGATAAATACATTTTTAACTGCAATAATTCTCATTTGTGTGCTGTTAATAATCTTTGAAGCAGTGCATAAATGGTTTTATTCGAAAAGATCCGAAAAATCAGAATGGAGTGATTGAAGCTGAACGTTAAACTATTGATATGAATATTAAAGTTACGGTTCTGTTTTTGCTCATTATTTGGATGCCGACTGCCCTTTTTGCACAGATATTGGTCGAAGCTGAGAATTTTTCTCACAAAGGCGGGTGGGTCGTTGATCCCCAATTTATGGATCAGATGGGCTCACCTTTTCTGATGGCGCATGGATTGGGCATTCCAGTGCCTGATGCGACCATAAATGTTTCATTTCCGGTAAAAGGCTCTTATCATGTGTTTGTGAGAACCCGGAATTGGGCTGGATACTGGTCGGATAAAGAAGCACCCGGCAGTTTTAACCTTCTTGTCAATGATGTGCAGCTAAAAACAATATTTGGAATACAGGACACTGAATGGAGCTGGCAATATGGAGGGTCAGTTAAGTTGAAAGCGGGGCATTCAAAAATTTCACTTCATGATCTTACCGGATTTAACGGGCGTTGCGATGCAATATTGTTTACCACAGATCCCTCTTTTCGTCCTGAGAATTCGTTTGAAAAATTGGCAGCCTTCAGAAAAAAAACCTTGGGTATTTCTGAAAAGCCTGAATCTGCGGGAAAATTCGATCTTGTGGTAATTGGGGGAGGGATGGCCGGCACTTGTGCGGCTCTGGCTGCGGCCCGCCTCAGCTTAAAGGTGGCACTTATCCAGGATCGTCCGGTGCTGGGTGGAAACAATAGTTCTGAAGTACGTGTTCACCTGGGCGGAAGGATCAATCTCAGTCCATATCCGGCATTGGGAAATCTTGTCAACGAGATAGGACCCGCAAAAGCAGGAAATGCGCAACCTGCCTATTATTATGAGGATCAGAAAAAGATGGATGCTGTGGTTGCAGAGAAAAATATCGCTCTTTTTCTCAATTTTCGGGCAAACAGCGTTGAGAAAAACGGGGATAGAATTGCAGCAGTTTGCGCGGTAAATATTGAAAGTGCAAAAGAACTCAGGTTTGAATCTCCTCTTTTTGCTGATTGTACCGGTGACGCGACTATCGGCGCTTTGGCAGGAGCCGATTTTATGATGGGGCGTGAAGGAAAAAGTGAATTCGGTGAACCGACGGCACCGGATATTAAAGACAAAATGACAATGGGTGCATCTGTTCAGTGGTACTCAAAAGAATCGTTAAAAGCGGAACAGTTTCCTGATATTAACTGGGGGCTCAGCTTCGATGATAAAAGTGCGCAGATTGTAAAGATGGGCGAATGGCCATGGGAAACCGGAATGCACTACGATCAGGTAAAGGATTTTGAAAGAATAAGAGATTACGGCTTGATGGTGGGTTTCTCCAATTGGTCGTTTCTGAAGAATCATTTCTCAGGTAATGAAAAATATAAAAACAGCCAGCTCGAATGGGTCGCTTATATCGCCGGAAAACGTGAGTCACGCCGGCTAACCGGTGATCTGGTCCTGCGGGAACAGGATTTAACGGAAATTGTCAACTATCCTGATGGAACAGCATCTACCTCATGGACAATTGATTTGCACTACCCTGATCCCCGAAATACACAGTATTTTCCTGGCGAAGAATTTCTCTCTATTGCAAAACACAAACCAATCTATCCTTATCCGATTCCATATCGTTGCCTTTATTCCCGCAATATCACCAACCTGTTTATGGCCGGAAGGAATATCAGTGTAACCCACGTTGCTCTTGGAACCGTGAGAGTGCAGCGTACAACAGGAATGATGGGCGAGGTTGTAGGAATGGCTGCATCTGTTTGCAAAAAATATCAGGTTCTGCCACGGGATATATACGAAAAACACTTGAATGAACTGAAAGAATTAATGAATAAAGGGACTGGAAGAACTGATTTACCTGCCTTGCAGAATTATAATCTTGGAGGAACTCTTTTAAACATCATTAAGGACGCACATCATTAAGTAATCGGAAAGATTTAATGTCGCATTTTTGATTTTCATTTTATTTGAAAATGATCTCTGATAATTACTGAATTATTAAACTAATATTTCGGTGCTTTGCACCTTTTGGTCTAAGACGATTAATCAGCTACAAATATCGCGGTGCTCTGCACCTTAGTAAAACAGGAAAGCAGCAGAGCTGCGAAATATTTGTAGAAATAATGATATTAAGCACGATTCTTAAGGTGCAAAGCACCGCAACATAATATTCATCAATCACTAATGGCTAAGATTTAAATAATTTGATCGAAAAATAATACGACATTATTTTATTTCTAAAACTTAATTATCAATTATTATATAACTATTTTGAAAGTCATTATTATCTCTTTTTTTCTACTCCTTTTGGGTAGTAATCAGCCTGATGAAATGGGCTGTATGTATTTTAATTCTCCTTTTCGCCCTGATAAAGCGAAACGGATCAGTAAAGTTCTGATCAACTTCAAAGATTCCATACCCAACGACTCCCTTACCATTTTTTTTTCAGACGATAATTATCCGGAGGCATTTAGCCGCGATATTCATACCGCTGTATGCATTGATACCTTATGCCGGCTGGTCAATATTACTTTGTATTGGGAAATAACAGGTAAATATCTGGGTTATTCACTTCCCTCCGGAGAAGAGTTAACCAAAAGAGAGCATGTTCCATTTCTGGATAACGATTATCTGCGGTTGAACGAAATATTGAGCGATTCCTCTTCTCAGCTTGGATACTATACGACGGCCGAAATTCATCCTCCAAAACAAAAAAATGATAAAACAGATGGTATTACAGGCGCTACTATTCCCGATCTGTCATCATGGATTGTTCCGGAAGCTGCATACACTTCCTACACCCTCTGGCACCTTGCTTATGGCATAACCCGCGACAGCATAGTGTCTTACACTAAAAGACATCTGCTGTCCAATAGTTTGCTAATCAGTATTATGCAGAAAAAGAATCCCTATAGTCAGATTAAGGCACTGCAGTGGGCCGGAGAAAGCGACCTCCCGTTAAATCAATTTTCGGAACCTGCATCAGGGATTCTTCACGGTGGAAATTACTACGCTTCCAGGCAGGCCTTAAATTTTTTAAAGAAATGTAGTCTGGATGATGAACGTTTGCAAACGGAGGTGATTCCATTACTTGACAGCGAGGATTTCAGAATCAAAAATATTGCAATTGAATTTTTACGCACGGCTGATCAAATCTCTCAACCCGTTGCACGGCAGATCATGACGCGCATTAATAGCGATAATTATTACCTGGTGAACGTATTACTTACATTACTCGAAAAAAGAGCAAAGCCGGATGAAGCAGACCAGCTGAATTTATGCAAACTTTTGGACAGTAAAAATCCCAATATTGCGAACAGAGTATATTATTTTCTGCTAAATTTACCTGATAAATCGCCTGGTGTCGGGAAACAATTAAACCGGTACCGGAAGAAGGCATTTTAGTTTGATTTTTTGTATTTACTAAACCCAGGAATTATGAAAAAACTTTTCTCTCTTGTTTTGTTTTTTGTAATGGTTTCATGCACAATACATAATGAAACAAAAATTAAACGTTATGCCTGGCTTGGCGGACCTGGAAAAGCCACAAACCTGGAATTAAAAACCCAATTCAGCGATCTGAAAAATAAAGGAATTGATGGATTAATGTACTCAGCCGGTCAGAATCCGGAAACATATAAGCGGGTAGGAAGAATTGCAAAGGCGGCGGGACTGGAATTTCACACCTGGATACCAACTTTGATTCAAGGTATTAATCCAAAACTGAAACCTGAATGGTATGCCATTAATGGTCGTGGCGAATCAGCATTTGATAAACCTGCCTATGCTGATCATTACAAATTTGTTTGTCCAAACAGGGAAGAAGTATATCAGTTTCTGGCAGAAATGTATGGTCAAATTGCTGATATTCCCGAGGTGGATGGCATACATCTTGATTTTATAAGATTTCCGGATGTTATTCTCGCACCGGGATTATGGAAAAAATATGGGTTGGTTATGGATCGTGAATTTCCGCAGTTCGATTATTGCTATTGCGACAAATGTGTTTCTGATTTTAAGTCAAAAACAGGTATCGATATAAAATCTGTTAAAGACCCATCTCAGGTAGAAGAGTGGAAGCAGTTTCGTTATGATTTGATTACTAATCTTGTAAATCGGTTGGCAGTGATGGTTCATTCCAAAAATAAACAGATTAATGCTGCCGTATTCCCCGGGCCCAACTCTGTTGCCAAAAAGATTGTCAGGCAGGAATGGGATAAATGGAATATTGACGCTTTTTACCCTATGAATTACAACGATTTTTATCTCGAAGGAACACCTTGGATCGGAAAGATGTGTAAAGAATCTGCATCGACACTTAAAAACAATCAGCCAGTTTATAGCGGATTGTTTATCTGTCCTGCTCCGGAAAAGAAATTAAGTGAACCTGATCCTGAAAATCATGGTCTCCTACCCAATGAATTAGCAGCTGCAATAAGGGAATCAATGGAAAATGGAGCTGCGGGAATATGCCTGTTTACGCCCGATAGAATGACAACCGAAGATTGGGTGATATTTAATAAAGCTATTCATACCAGCTATACAAGAAAATAGTTTGACAGACCAATCCCCGTGGTTATCGCTCAATGATTTAAAATTTGATCATTATGAAACGAAGAGATTTTATTTGCACAACCGTAGCCGGATCTGCAATTCTGGCTACCGGAAATTTACGGGCATTTCCGCAGATTCCTCCCCAGGAAAAGAAGGCTTCTAAATTTTGCTTTCAGTCTGAACGTAAAATACCTGTTTCTTACAACGTCGATGTTGTTGTTGTTGGCGGTTCAACTGCAGCAGTTGCTGCAGCAGTGAGTGCAGCACAAAGCGGGGCAAAAGTTTTTCTGGTTGCGCAGGAGACTTATCTAGGTGAGGATATTTGTGGCACCTATCGCTACTGGAATAGTCAGCCTGATGTTCACGGCACGACTTTGGGTCAGAAACTCTTTGGTAATGGGCTTTTAACACCTTTGAAATTCAAGCAAATATTAGATAATGAATTGATTAATAATAAAATAGATTTTTTATTTTCCAGTTATGTCACAGATCTGCTTACTGATTCCCAAGGTAATCCCTCCGGTATTGTAATTGCTAACCGTTCGGGAAGACAAGCTGTCAAAGCTAAAATAATCATCGATGCCACCCCGCGGGCAATGGTTTCACGACTGACTTCCGCTTCGTTTACATCCTATCCATCGGGAATACAAAATTTCAAAATTATAGTAGTCGGAAACAATGAGAAACAGTTTCCAAACGGTACTTCCCAGTTGATGCCAGAGCCTGTGACAGTAAAAGATAAGGTTTATAAAGCCATCGAATATTCAATTAATATTGAAATGAAAGATGGCTCGTATGCTTCTTTTGCCAATGCCGAACAGGTTGCCCGCGACCTCACCTGGGATCCAAACCAGGTCGAATCGGGTGACCTTCTTTTTCAGGTACCACCCGATCACGTGACAGGAAAAAGTCACTATGAAAAAACAGAAGTTGACAATCAGCTGATTGATCTTAATGCATTTCAACCTCAAAAAGTCAACCGGCTGTTTTTGCTTAATGGAATGGCTGATCTGAACAGAACTGCAATAACTGCCCTTTTGCAACCGGGCGGATTAATACGCATCGGACAGCGAATTGGAAAAGAAGCGGCTAGTCTGGCATTGGCAACTCCTGTGTCTAATTCGGTCAGGATATCAGGAAAGCGCAACCCGGATTTTGTAAAAGGTGATGTAGGCGAATTGCTTGGCGGGATCCGTCCTTCTTTAACGCAGGGAACAGTCCTTTCAGAAGCGACAACCCTTCCCGTTTTTGGCACATATGATGTCGTTGTAATGGGGGGAGGAACTGCAGGAGCTCCTGCAACTGTTGGAGCCGCGCGCCATGGTGCCAAAACAATTGTGTTGGAGTATCTCCATGGATTAGGTGGTATCGGAACCCTAGGAATGGTGGGTCGTTATTATCATGGTTATAAAAAAGGGTTTACCAACGAGGTGGATCGTGGCGTTCAAACAATTGGCGAAGGAAACGTCCGTCAGAAAAACCGGCTTGATGAATGGGTATTTGATTGGAAAACAGAGTATTACAGACATGAAATTAGAAATGCCGGAGGTGAGATATGGTTTGGCGTTTTAGGTTGTGGAGCATATATTGAAAAGGGTAAAGTCAAGGGTGTTGTAGTGGCAACGCCATTTGGGAAAGGGGTGATTCTGGCCCATACCGTAATTGATTCGTCGGGAAGTTCAGATATTGCCATCGCTGCAGGAGCCGGATATGTTTATACTGATGGTAATTCAGTTGCAGTGCAGGGAGCAGGCATGCCATTTAAAAACCCGGATGATTTTTACAATAACAGCGACTGGACTTTTACTGATGATACCGATATGCTCGATATCTGGTGGACATTTATTGTCGCTAAAGATAAATTTGCGAACCAATATGATATTGGAAAATTGTCACAAACACGTGAACGACGACGGATGGTTGGCGATTTTACAATATCTGCATTGGATATTTACAATGGCCGGACTTATCCTGATGTTATTTCAATTCATGTGAGTTCTTTTGATACACATGGTTTTACTGAAGATTCGTTTTTTTATCTGAAACCCCCTGAACATAGTGGCGCGGATGTAACCGCGTATGTTCCATTTCGGGCCCTTTTGCCGAAGGGAATCGAAGGAATTGCAGTTACGGGACTTGGGGCAAGTGCCGACCGCGACGCGATGCCCGTAATCAGAATGCAGCCCTGTGTCCAAAATCAGGGGTACGCGGTTGGATGGGCAGCAGCCATCGCGGCGAAAAATAATCAATTGATCCGAAATATCGATCTTAAATCGCTCCAAAAGGAACTCGTCAAAATTGAAAATCTGCCGGAAACGATTCTCACAGATACGGATAACTATCCTCCGTCTGATGATAAGATCAGGGCTGCAGCAGCCACCGTTGCACATAATCTCGATGGACTGGAAATTCTCCTTTGGGATAAAAATCGTTCGGTTCCTTTGATTGTTGAGGCATTTGAACAGGCCAAAACGCCGGAAGATCAACTGACTTTTGCCAGGATTTTAGGAATGCTGGGAAATCCTGTGGGATGGAAAGTGCTGCAGCAAGCCATAGAAAACGCCGGAAATTGGGACCAGGGTTGGAATTATACCGGAATGGGACAGTTTGGCAAGAGCATTAGTTACCTCGACGGACTTATTATTGCTCTGGGAAGAACAAAAAGAACAGAGGCAATTCCGACGCTTGAGAAAATATCCAAAAAATTAACGATTGCCAGCGAATTCTCTCATTTCAGGGCAGTGGCGATGGCACTCGAAACCCTTAGCGATAGCAGGGGAGGATTGATTATTTATGATCTTCTTCAACTTCAAGGCATTACGGGATATTCGATGCCCGATATTCAAACTGCAAAGAGAATGACTCCTGCAAGTGATACAGATACAAGTACCCGAAACAATTCGCTGCGTGAACTGATACTCGCCAGAGCTTTATTCCGTTGCGGCGATGTCAATGGTTTAGGAAAGGAAATTCTGACTGCCTATTCCAAAGATCTTAGAGGGCATTATTACCGTCATGCAAGCGGTGTACTTAAAATGGGCGCTAAAATACCAGATCAGTCGAAGGATATCAAAAAATCGAAAAGTGAAGTGATTCCTGAAGTTCCTCAAATAGAAACTCCTGTTGTACCTCTAAAACCTGTAAAATAGGAAATTAAACAGATCAGATGAAGTGATTCAGGCTAATTTGTTTTGAATTTTGGATGCCGGTTGCTCCTGAAATTCAGGGACAACTGCTTGATCAATAAGATTACCAACAGTTTTGGTTTCCAGTACACTTTCGTGCAGAACCCTATATTTTTAGTTTTATCTGAATTTTACCCAATAGAAAGGTAATTCCAATAATTGTAAATGCAAAAATCGCTGATTTAACCAGTCCGATAACTCCGGTTTTCAGGAATGGCGGGAGAGAAAATGCGAAGGCCGCCAGGCTGTAATATACATAAGGAATCAAATAACAAGTCAGGGTGCTGGTTCCTGCAGGTTTGATCAGTTGAAACCAGTGATTTTTTTCTTTTAGTTCAACTATAAAATAAATTACAGCCATAAATCCAAAGGCAATACCGTTGCACATGAAAACCCAGGTTGGTGTTGCCTGAATCTTCGAAATAATAAAAAAATTGTGCGAAATAAAGCCGGCAATTAATAACAAGAAAGCAATCCCGATAAAAATCAGCGGCAGCTTTTGTCGGTTCTCCTGAGTCAGAGCCCTGTCAATTATAACACTGGCAGCGATTCCCGCAAAAGCAAACCCTTGAAATGCACCTCCCCCTGGAATCGTTGAATGTATCCATTTTGCATGTTCGGCAATATTGAGCAGAATAAAAAACAACCAGAAAAATAACAGAAGTAAACGCGATTTACGGGCCAAAAGATAAATCGGTGCTGAAATAAGGTAAGTCCAGCCGATAAGTCCAAGTATTCCCCACCATTGAGGAGTCATCTGATCCGTACCGTCTTTACCACCTTTAAAGAGGAAATACAACGATATAAGGATTACGAGGCCGGTCAGTTGGATTCCTGTGAAAAAGTGTTTTTTCCACCCTTCAGATTTCGGATAGATATTCCAGATCAAAAAGAATCCAACCGCCATTAGAATCTGAAATCCTTCGCGGCTTAAACCCGAAACTTCAACATTAAGATCAGAGATGTTTACTGTAAATAATCCCATCACAAGCAATGCCAGAGAACGAAGGACAACATGAAATAGAATCTTTTTGGTTTTTTCGCCTTTCGCTATTCGGTTGCGCATTGCATATGGAATCGACATGCCAACGATAAAAAGAAAACATGGAAAAACGATATCTGAAAAACCAAGAAAATCCTGATCAGCTTTGGCATGTCCCAGCCACAAGGGCACATCACTCAACGACCATAAATCGTTTACAAAAATCATCAGTAACATGGTTATCGCCCTGAATACATCAATTGAAAGAATGCGGTTTTGTTCAATATTCATCGTTAGATATATTTATATTTTGGATCAACTAGGCAATCAGCTGAATAGAATCACCATCTGGTTAAGGATGAATATTTTTATTCTGCTTTTGAATCTCTCCAAACATCGCTTTAAAACAATTGCCTGGCGTATTCAGACCTGCCTTCGCTTCGGTTTTACGATCATAATATTCATCCATAAAAGATCCGGCGTCTGACCATACTGTTTGCATCATCCCTTGTAACCTTGTCATAATTTCCGGTGTAACCGAAGTTCTGAACCTAAACATATCCTGTGTTTGTTTTACTGCGATTTCAGGCATTCGCCAAGGGCAAGTCACAACGTTAAATCCTTTAGTTGCGAAGTAGGTTGCGGTCTGATCAGGACGTTCGTAATGCCAGTCGCAAATCATTATGTCTTTGTATATCAGATCTATGGCTCGATGCGTATTGTTCATACTGGCTTCCCACATTCCCATTCCTGTGGTTTTTCCATCAATAAGGCGGTCGCCCCAGATCCATAACTTTCGGTTTTTAAGGGCCAGATGGTTACGAATGAGATTTACTTCTCCGGCGAATAATTCTGCCTTGTCTTTTCCTGAACAGCGGGGACACTTATCTTCGCCAATATAAAATACTTCATCCATACCGGCATGGAAAGCTTCCGATTCAAAAGCATCGCAGATTTCATCCACCAACGCAAAGACAATTTGATGCACCTTTGGATGGAGTGGACAATAACTTTTGCAATGTAACCCTTCGGCATTAGGCCAGACATATTTCACAGGAATTTTTACCTGGGGTGTTTCATCGAATTCGGGGTAAACCCGTAAAAGATTATTGATTTTGGAGGCCCACGACTGATGTCCTAAAAGATTGATTTGCGGAATAACTTGAATTTTATTTTTTCGGCATACGCCCACCAATTTTTTCACATCTGCTTTTGACAAGGCTGTGGAATCGCGCAATTCAGGATGACTTTCGAATTGATAATTAAAATCGATGCGCAGAATTAGTGTATTTACTTTTCTCGGAGCCAATTCATCTGCAATAAATCGTACGAAGGCATCTGTCTGAGCCGGTTTTGGAGCTCCAATACAAAATCCTCTTACTGCAAGTGTGTCCTGCGCAAAGGCCATCTTTCCAGCAAAGATTGAAAATAATACGATCAACAAAAAAAATGTCTTTGTCATAATTTCCGGATGTTTGATGATAAAGTAGAGATAGTAAAGCTGGTGAAAATTAATTTAGGTTGCAAGAATTTTATTTCTTAAAAACTTAAAATATTTATCCTTTTTTAAACCATTTTATGTTAATTTTTTTATAACTTTGTTCAATTTCAAGAGTAAAATCGAATATTTGAATGTTTAATTCGTTAATTTTAAAAACTAACAAAATGACTGAAGAAGTAGCGATTGAAAAAAGAAAAGAGTGGGAATGTTTTAAACATAACATGGAAGGTACTTTCACCGTTCATAAAAAAATTCTTTCCCCGTCGTATTGGAATAACGATGATTATGATGTTTTTACTACATTGTACAACATGGAATCAGATTACGACAATGAAACGACCTGTAATTTTGAAAAATTGAAAAAAGAGTTGAATGCAAGGAGGTTTAGTGAAGAATCTGTTGAATTTTCAGATGATTCCATTATTGAGACCTTGAAAAGATTACAGGATTACGGCAATCTTGATTGTTGTATGGATCTTAATGAGATTAATTTGAGGTTGCAGTTGATGAAATGAATTCATTTCAATTTTCTGATTCTCACCTCATTCAAAGTGTCTTTCAGTAAGTCTGTTAATAGCTGAGGATCAGTTTCTCAGAAATGATAGCTGTAAAGGATTGCAGGTGTAAAGCTTTTCGCAGCCAAAGCTGTCATTTGAGGTGTCATTGTATAAGGGCGGTTCATCGGAAGAAAGGCGACAGCAATATTTTTCAAGTCCCCCATTTCGGGAATATTTTCTGTATCTCCGGCAATGTAGAACCTCTTTACACCAAACGTGATGATGTATCCGTTTCCATTTCCTTTAGGATGATAGGCGAGTCCTCCGGCCGTTTGTTGATGATATTAAAGGCAGGGACTGCTTCGATATCCCAGCTGCCAATCGTTAGTTTTTCTTCGTTGACAAGAACAGTTGCATTGTCAATTAACCCTTTGCAACTTAGGCTGCAGCGTATTTTTGTGTCCGGACTGCTGACCATGGCTATCGCTTTTTTATCAAGATGATCGCTATGCTCATGGGTGATCAGAATCAGATCAGCTTTTGGGAGAAGTGAATAATCGGCCTCACGTGACACCGGATCGATATGAACAACCTGATTCTCTGCTTCAATCATCAAGGTCGCGTGGCCAATAAAGGTAATTGAGAGCCGGCCTTTTGAAGTTTCAAAGGTATCGCTTTCAAAAATTTTGCCAGGATTATTTTGAGCGTACCCCCAAAGTTCGGTTAAAAACATCAGGAGAATGGGAATAGTTTTCTTCATAAATAGTTGTTTGATCCATAAAGATACTCAAAATTTCGAAATTATTCAGGTATAGGCGGTCTTAGCAATCGGAATGATTACTTAAATTCTTCCTGATTCTAAACTTTTTTCTTTAGAGCGTTCTCAAAGCTGACTCACTTGCCGCAACTAACCTGCATTTACAATCGCTTCCATTACGGCTTTATTGGCCTCCAGGACCTCCAGATACCGAAGCTGAGCTTTAGTCCTAACCAGATTATGTCCGGGATAGTCTGTTTTGTAATAAGTATCTCCGTTCAGGTAATCCGTAAAAAAGCGCATCGCTTGTTCCCATGCCATATAACGGCACGAAAAGGCAAGATTATCTATCTCCTTTTGGATAAGAAATGTTTTTGCTTCTGACAGGTAGCCTTTTGCAAATGCTTCATAAATAGCCTTGTTAAAAGCTATTTTAGCAATATCAGGTTCATCTTCGGGAGCCGTATTTCCCAGTGTGCGAATGGCATCGCCAAAATCGTAAAGTGCCGAGCCTGGCATAACCGTATCCAGATCAATTACACACAATGTATTATTATCCTGATCAAAAAGGATATTGTTAATTTTTGTGTCGTTATGGGTTATTCTAAGCGGTAGTGTCTTATCATCAAGCCAGCGTTGCAGGGAGGTCATTTCGGCTGATCTGTTCAGTATTGCATTAATGAATACTTGATTTTCACTGACTCTTCCGGCTGCATCTTTTAAAATTGCGGTCTGAAAATCATTTAATCTGGATATTCCATTATGAAAATTGGGGATTGTTTCAATGAGACTTTCGCCGGGCAGATCAGCCAGCTGCAGCTGGAAATGGCCAAAAGCACGGGCAGCGCTAAAAGCTTGTTCCGGCTGCTGGATATTCTCGACTACGCGACAGTCGGAGATGCAAAGAAAAAGTGTCCAGAAATTTCCTTCAGCATCGTTCACAAACATTTCTCCATCTTTGGCAGCAAAATAAGTCATTACTTTGCGATGAACCTCGGCCACTCCCGCTGCGGTTAATTTATTACGGATATGGTTTGTGCTGATCACGATATTTTTCATCATGCCGGGAACATTCTTGAAAATTTTGTGGTTTTTTCGTTGCAGGATGTAATCAGGAGCCTCGGAAGGGGAGGTACTTACAAGATAAGTATCATTGATATGACCGGTTCCAAATGGTGCTATATCATTGATGTTTAGTTCGATGTCAAATTTGCTGACTAATTCTGAAAATCGGGGCTTGTTCATAAATTGAGGTTGTTTTTTGAAAGGTATGGATAATTTAATATGCTGAAATCTTATTTCCAAAGATTAACAGGGTATTCACCCAGTTCGATTAACTCTTTAATTCTTTTCTCTACAAAAGGTTTGTCTTCCCTGTAAGTCACTCCAAACCAAGGCGAATCACATTGCAGAACCTTCGTCCGAATTGTTCCTTTCATGATGTTATCATTGATTAACAAGGGAATATAATATTCTGATTTTAATTCATTTCCATGGTGATCAAGGAAATCTTTAAACCCTTCTTTCAGGTATTTAAATACATTTGGCTTAAGGCCCCAGAAATTCATTGAAACCGGCGTATGCTCTTCAAGTTTAAAACGATTATCATCTTCATAGTAGAAAATACCGTCTGAATCTCTTTTTATTTTTGTCCGTTCAACAACGGTCGTAAGATTGCCTGATTCGTCTGTGCTACAAACTCCCCGTGAAACTGTCCCAAACTCCGACAGTGTATTCGCTACATTGTACCCCACCATCGAATATTCATTTTCGTCGGTCGATGATGTAAGGAAGCCGGCCATCACCTCATACGCTTTGTAACCATAAAAATCATCCGCATTAATAACTGCCATAGGTTCTTTGGCGGCTTCCTCCGCCATTAATGTGGCATGCCCGGTTCCCCATGGTTTTTCTCTTTCGGGATGAATGACACAACCGGCGGGAATTTTGTCGCCTGACTGGTAAACATATTCAGCAGTAATCAATCCCTTCAGTTTTGGTTCAAATCTGGCTTTAAAGTCACCTGCAAAATCTGTCCGGATCACAAATACTACTTTCCCAAAACCGGCTTTTATCGCGTCATAAAGCGAATAGTCTATAATAGCCGCGCCGTTCGGACCCACTTCATCGAGTTGTTTAAGTCCGCCGTAGCGACTGCCCATGCCTGCCGCGAGTATAACTAATGTTGGTTTCATTCGTAAATATTTTTTATAAATATGGTTGGATTACAACTGCATGTATGCTTTTCCCTTGCTTGTGAATATTGAACATGCTCGTTATTCAAATTAAATGATGATTGCAAGGGCAAATCCGATAGCAGACAAAAATATCTAAAATTCCTTTTTAATCAAAAGAATTTGTGGTGGCTTCAGACATGCAAATAAAAATGATTTTTTTTTACTTGAGGAGTATTGCGATTGAATAAATTTAAAATGTTATTTTTGGCTCAACTGAAAGTTAAATTTCTTAACTAAAACTAATATTCAATGTCACAAGCACAAAAAACCTTCAAATCAGGTGGTAATTATTTTATTCCACTGGCAATCCTTGGTATTCTGTTTTTCGTAATCGGTTTCGGCGTAGGAATCAGCGGTATTTTAATTCCGTTTCTGAAAAAGGCGTTTACGATAACAACCTCCCAGTCTTATCTGGTAACTGCTGCAATTTTTTCGGCGTTTGTAATCTTCGGAGCTCCCTCGGGAATGCTTATTAAAAAGTTCGGATATAAAACAACCATGCTGATTGCCTTTTTTGTAATGGCTTTTGGGATGGTTTTGTTTGTTCCATCTGCTCATTATCAGAGTTTTCCATTTTTCTTGTTGGCTCTGTTTATTGGAGGTATAGGCAACACTATTCTTCAGGCTGCTGTAAATCCTTACGTGACTATTATTGGTCCAAAGGAGAGTGCTGCCATGCGGATGTGCCTTATGGGAATAATGAATAAAGCTGCCTGGTGGTTAGGCCCGCTTTTTTTAGGAATATTTCTCGATATTAATAATGCCAAATTAGAGGATGTAACATTCCCGTTTTATTTAGTTGCCGGTATTCTGGCTGGTTTGGGTATTTTCATGTATTTTGCTCCGTTGCCTGAAGTAAAGGCTGAAGGTGAAGATGAAACCGATCAGGGAACATCATCGTCAATTACCGGAAATAAAACCAGTATTATGCAGTTTCCACACTTGCTTTTAGGTGTTGCGACATTGTTTATATATGTTGGCGTTGAAACTTTGCCAATGGCATCAATGCTTGATTTTGCAAAATCTGTCTTTCCTGATGCCGATTTAACCGGTTATTCAAAATATGTTCCAATCGGTCTGATGATCGGATATATTTTTGGAGTTTTTATGATTCCTAAAATAATATCGCAAACCACGGCATTGAAAATTGTTACTATACTTGGTATAGGCGCATCACTGGCTTTGATTTTTTTACCCGGAAACATAGGTATTTATTGTCTTGCGGCAATAGGATTTGCCAACTCTTTAATGTGGCCTGCCATCTGGCCGCTTGCCATTGCCGATTTAGGTAAATTTACTAAAACAGGTGCCTCGTTATTAGTGATGGGTATTGTCGGCGGAGCGGTCATTCCCCTCATTTTCGGTGTGTTGGTTGACACCTTCAAAGGTGCCAATGCACTGGTAACAACTGCGAACTTCCAAAGTGCCTATTGGATTTTTATTCCAGGGTATCTTTTTATTCTTTATTTTGCAATCTGGGGTCATAAAATAAGAAAATAATCCGGGCAATTTCAAAGCAGATTGCCTTGCTCATTTCTCCCACTGATAGTACAGATTTAGCCGGTTTATTGTCGGATTGTCTGTGCCATCAGTGGGTTTTAAATTTTTCTGATGATTGTGATAATTCTAACCTGGATTCCCGACTATTCAAGTTCTCTGTACCAATCAGAATAAGTGCCGTAATTATTGGCGATCCGGTTAATTTCGCCTTCCAGTAATTCAGGACTCATCGCTTTAATCTTTTTTGCGGGCGATCCGGCATACACTGATCCTGATTCGACAATTGTTCCTTTTGTAACAACTGCGCCTGCCGCAATAATTGAATTGCTGTGAATTATTGCATCATCGAGCACAACAGCATTCATTCCAATCAAAACATTATCATGAATGGTGCAACCGTGAACGATAGCGCCGTGAGCAATTGTGACATTATTCCCAATCGTAGCAGGTGATTTTTCATAGGTTGCATGTATCACTGCATTGTCCTGGATATTAACATTATCGCCGATTTTAATAAAATGAACGTCGCCCCGAAGTACAGCGCCATACCAAATACTGCAATTTTCTCCTAATGTTGTATCTCCAATGATTACAGCAGTTTCAGCAAGGAAACAATTCTTGCCAAAAACGGGTGTTTTCCCGCGAAGTGATTTTATTATTGCCATATGTCAAAATCATTTTAATTTGTTGTTCAAAATTAGTAATATGCGCCGAATTTCAGGAGGGCATATTTGGGTCTGGGCAAGCTTGTTTTTAATGGCTTTGCAATTCTTGCGTGTAGTTGAAAAATTTCGATTATTTTTACAAATTAATATTATTACGTTCGATATTATATTCATTTATAAGTAAAATAGCAAATATTTATTATTTTTATTATCATGATTGAAACAAAGGTCATTGAACTGGAGGAAGTCGCAATCCGTTTTTCGGGAGACTCCGGAGATGGAATGCAGCTGACTGGAGCACTTTTTTCGGATACATCAGCACTTTTTGGGAATGATATTTCCACTTTCCCTGATTATCCATCAGAGATTAGAGCACCGCAGGGTACCATTGGAGGTATTTCCGGATTCCAGGTTCAATTTGGAAAAGGGAGAATCACAACTCCCGGAGATTTTGCACATGTGCTTGTCGCGATGAATCCTGCCGCAGTTAAAGCAAATGCCAGTTTTATGAGTCCGGGGGGGACAATTTTTTACGACAGCGATAGTTTTACCCAGAAGAATTTTGATAAAGCAAAATTAAAAACGGATGATCCTTTTACCGAATGCAATCTTCAGGATTACATTAAAGTTCCTGTTCCGATTACCAGTATGACAAGGGCTGCGTTAAAGGATCTTGATATTGACAATAAAAGTATTCTTCGAAGCAAGAACATGTTTGCACTTGGTCTAATTTGCTGGGTATTCAGTAAGCCTCTGGATTATATCGAGAAATTTATTAAAAAGAAATTTGCCAAAAGTGCAGTAGTTGTTGAGACAAACCTTAGGGTATTGCACGCCGGCTGGAATTACGGACTGACACTTGAACATCTTACACCCCGGTATGTAGTTCATCCTGCTGAAATTGAAAAGGGAACTTACCGAAATATCAACGGTAATCTGGCAACTGCCTGGGGATTACTTGCAGCCTCTCATAAAGCAGGACTGGATTTGTTTATTGGCTCTTATCCCATCACCCCGGCAACAGAAATACTTCAGGCATTGGCTGACCGGAAGGATCTAGGAGTAAAAAGTTTTCAGGCTGAAGATGAAATAGCAGGGATATGTACTGCACTGGGTGCTTCGTTTGCAGGGAAACTGGCTGTTACAACTACTTCAGGCCCCGGTTTTGCCCTTAAGTCCGAAGCTTTGGGCCTAGGTGTAATGGCTGAGTTGCCTCTTGTTGTTGTAAATGTTCAGCGAGGAGGACCTTCAACTGGCCTCCCTACAAAAACGGAACAATCGGATCTGCTACAGACTTTATATGGCCGTAACGGCGAGAGCCCCGTGGTTGTGATTGCGGCATCAACTCCTTCAGATTGTTTCCATTTTGCTTATATTTCCGCTAAAATAACGCTGGAACGAATGGTTCCGGTAGTCTTGTTGACCGACGGATTCCTCGGAAATGGCTCTGAACCCTGGAAAATACCAAAATTCAGCGAATTACCATCTATTACACCTCGAATCGCAACGAATCCTTCAACTTTTAAACCTTATTCGCGCGACGAAAAAACACTTGCACGTGAATGGGCTTTTCCTGGAATGGATGGTTACCAGCATCGCATTGGCGGGCTAGAGAAAGATGCTGCCGGAAATGTCAGTCATGACCCTGCCAATCATCAGAAAATGGTGGAGATCCGTGAGGAAAAAGTAAATCGCGTGGTTGAAATGATTCCTGATCTCGAAGTTTATGGCGATCAGGAAGGTGAATTGCTTGTTGTTGGATGGGGAGGAACCTTTGGTTATACAGAAGGGTCGGTTCGGGAAATGAGGACTCAGGGAGTGAAGATCGGTTTGGCCCATTTTAATTATATCAAACCCTTACCTGCCAATACAGCACAGATTTTTGCCAGATTCAAAAAAATTGTAGTGTGCGAATTAAATCTTGGTCAGTTTGCTGCCTATCTGCGCGATAAAGTACCCGGATTTGTTTATCACCAATATAATAAAGTGCAGGGACTGCCCTTTACAGTTAAGGAATTAGTTGAAAATTTTGAAAAGCTTCTGGAGGAAAAGTAATGACTGAAATTTTAGAATATACATTAAGGGATTTTAAAAGTGAAAATGAAGTTCGTTGGTGCCCGGGTTGTGGTGATCATGCCGTATTGAATTCTATTCAGAAGGCGATGGCTACAATGGGAATCAGACAAGAGGATTTTGCCGTAATTTCGGGTATCGGGTGCTCTTCAAGATTTCCCTATTACATGAGTACCTTTGGTTTTCATACCATTCACGGTCGCGCTGCTGCTGTAGCTTCAGGTGTAAAATGTGCAAATCCTAAACTATGTGTTTGGGAAATTACCGGCGACGGCGATGCATTGGCAATCGGAGGAAATCATTTTATCCATTCCATTCGCAGAAATATCAATTTCAATCTGATCCTGTTCAATAATAAAATTTACGGACTTACGAAAGGTCAGTATTCTCCAACATCAGATATGGGAGCAGTTACAAAAACTTCTCCGCAAGGGACGATTGAAAGCCCTTTCATTCCCGGACATTTGGTGCTGGGCGCGGGAGGAACATTCTTCGCAAGGGCTGTTGATAATAACATCAAGCACTCACAAGAGGTATTTGAAGAGGCTGCAAAGCATGAAGGTACCTCGGTAGTTGAAGTTTTGCAGAATTGTGTCATTTTTAATGACGGAATTCACGCCGAAATATCGGATCCAAAAATGCGCGAAGAGCGTCAGATCTTTCTGAAACATGGTGAGCCAATGATTTTTGGAAACCAGAAGGACAAAGGATTGGTCTTTGATAAAGCAAAACTTAAAGTGGCAACCATTGGAGAAAATGGAGTGACCCTCGAAGATATTCTTATTCATGATGTAACCGATCCTGATGGATATCTGCATCAGCAGCTGATTGGGATGAAATTGCCGGACTTTCCCGTCGCCATGGGTGTGATTCGTGCAGTTGTAGCTCCGGTCTATGATCAGATGATGGAAGAGCAGATTGCTCAGGTAAAAAGTAAGTCGAAAATAAAGTCTATCGATGATCTTCTAAGCAGTGGAAATACATGGGTTGTTGAATAAACAGAAAAATTATTTATAGAATAGGGGCTGAGGCCCCTATTCTGCTTTTAATCCATTTTTTAATTAACTTTAAAGTGTTAAGCTTTTACAATATTATTTAATGGAAAAATTCGAAAATATCTCAATATCAGATATTTATAAGCGAAGAAAAACCGACAGGGATATTTTTCAGGAGCTGATGCCAAATAAAGTAAAAGAGGTATTACTTTTTGCTACGCTCTATGATTCCTATGCCATCGAAAGGGAAGGACAGTTCTCTGATAAGATTTTTGGCGAGTACCTCCAGCTAAACTTGTATGCGGCTCCCCGGTTTACAAGTGTTAATACACAGGAGGATGTACTGAAAATTCTGAATACCCGACATTTTGATCTGGTCATTATTATGGCCGGTGTTGACAAGGAAATGCCGCTAAAAATTGTTGCAGAGATTAATGCTGCAAAGCCACGAATTCCCATTCTGCTACTAGTTAATAACAATAGTGATGTCCGGTATTTTAAAATTGCCGCGACATCGATCCCTGCCATCGACCGTGTTTTTGTTTGGAACGGTAATTCGAATGTTTTTCTGGCAATGATCAAATATATTGAAGATAAAAAAAATGTCGCAAAAGATACCCGAATAGGCGGTGTGAGAATTATTTTATTGGTAGAGGATTCTATTAAGTATTATTCACGCTATTTGCCACTGCTGTTCGCAAGTGTGATGACACAGACTCAGGCATTGGTATCGGATGAGTCAACAGATGAACTTCATAAGATATTTAAATACAGGGCTCGTCCTAAGGTGTTGTTGGTCAGTACATACGAGGCGGCGCTGGAGGTTATTCATGAATATAAAGAGTACCTCTTGTGCGTTATTTCCGATGTTAAATTCGCGCGAAACGGAGTTCTTGATGAGGATGCCGGAATTGAACTGCTTAAATTTGTAAAGCAAAACCTTAGGTATCCGATCCCCCTATTATTGCAATCACATGATGTGTCAAATGCTGTCCGGGCTCACGAAATTCAGGCAGGATTTATTAACAAAAATTCGGATAGTCTCTCACATGACATCAACGAATTTATTAATTCAAATCTTGGATTTGGTCATTTTATCTTTCGGAACGGGGAAGGAATTGAGATTGGAGTTGCCAAAAATCTTCACGAATTTGAAAATTTGCTGATGCATGTTCCAGTCGAGTCATTGGTCTATCACGGAAAATCCAACGATTTTTCAACATGGCTGATGGCGCGGGGTGAAATAAATATTGCAGAAAGGCTTATTCCTTATAAGACAGATGAATTTGATGATCCTGCAAAAATCAGGGATATCTGTTTAAGTGTTTTCGCTGATGTGCATGAAAAGAGAAACCGGGGACGAATTATTAATTTTGATCAGTCGTTGGTCCATGGTAATCGATACCTGGTGAGACTGGGCTTAGGATCACTGGGAGGAAAGGGCAGAGGCCTCGCTTTTATGTGCAATATGATGGAAAATATTGATATGAAGGCGCTTATACCTGGGATTAATATTCGTATGCCTGCCACTTCGGTCATAGGCGCCAGTGAATTTGATCAATTTCTAGAGGCGAATAATTTGTATGATGTTGCTTATCATCAAACAGATTTCAATAAAGTTAATGACGCATTTCTTAATGCAACCTTAAGCAGCACCTTGAGAGAGAGGTTGCTTCAATATGTACGTCAGGTGAAACAGCCACTGGCTGTCAGATCTTCCGGACTATTTGAAGATTCATTACTCAGACCATTTTCGGGCGTTTATGCGACTTATCTGATTCCGAATAACCATCCTGATGAAAATGTCC
This sequence comes from Mariniphaga sp., assembly GCA_037133495.1. GTDB lineage: Bacteria > Bacteroidota > Bacteroidia > Bacteroidales > Prolixibacteraceae > JAAFHB01. The sequence continues at coordinate 37,488 of JBAXOA010000031.1, forward strand.
GCTTTGAGCAGCTCCGGACAGCAGTTAAATTGGTTTATGCTTCAGTATTCAGCGATAATGCAAGGGCCTATTTTAATGCGATTAATTATAAGATTGAAGAGGAAAAAATGGCCGTTATTCTCCAACCTGTTATTGGTCATGAGCATAACCATAAGTTTTACGCTGATATAAGCGGAGTCTCTCAATCATTTAATTACTATCCTTATTCCTATATGGAGCCCGATGATGGTTTCGCGGTGATCGCCGTTGGTCTGGGACAAGCTGTTGTGGATGGTGAAAAAGCTTTCAGATTTTGTCCTAAATACCCTGCTTTGAATAATAATTCAATACAGGATCAGCTACGCGATTCGCAGCGCGAATTCTATGCCATCGATATGGATTATAGTAATTTCGATCTTACCCTCGAAGGTGAAAGGGCTGCGATCAGAAAATATAAAATTTCTGAAGCGGAGAAAGATGGTGTGCTTGAGCATTGTGCTTCGACATATTCGGCTGAAAATGATCATATTACGCCTGGGATATCCGCCAAAGGTCCCCGGGTAATTAACTTTGCGAATATTCTTGAGTACCAGCATGTGCCCTTGGCTGATACCTTAATATTGTTGATGAAACTTTTCAAGCAGGCAATGGGCGCTCCGGTTGAGATGGAATATGCGATCGATTTAAATCCAGGCGAAAATGGCTGGCCAACTTTTTATCTTCTTCAGCTCAAACCGTTGATTAGAAGGGAAGATGATGTTGAGATAGAATTAGGCTCAATCGATTACTCGAATCTTTTGCTTTTTTCAACAAAAGGGATGGGAAACGGGCGATTGTCAGGAATATCGGATGTCGTTTATGTAGATACTATAAATTTCGACCGGACGAAAACGCGCGAGATTGCCAATGAGATTGCTGCAGTAAATAAAGCCTTTAATGGCACGAATATGCAATATGTTCTTATCGGCCCTGGTCGGTGGGGAACAAGAGATGAATATACCGGAATACCGGTTAACTGGGCCCAGATCAACAACGCCAAAGTTATCGTAGAAATTGGATTACCCAATTACCCGCTTGATGCATCACTGGGATCTCATTTTTTTCACAATGTAACTTCGATGAATATCGGTTATTTTTCGGTTCCTGATATTAATAGTTCCGATTTTGTTAAACTCGACCTGCTGAAAGAACAGGAGATAATTTGGGAAGGGAAATATGTCAGGCATGTCAGGTTTAAACATGAACTGGAGATACTGATGGATGGTCGTAAAAGAACAGCTGTTATCAGAATTAACGAATTATAAACTAAAAAATGAGAGCTATAAAAATTATTGCCGGACTTCTTATTCTACTTTCAGCAACATATTTTTTGGGGCCGCGAATGCCGGAGCCGCTTTTAAATTCAGATTTTCCTGTAATAAAAAATAATATTGGCCAATATGTGTCCGGTTTAGAACAGGCAGAAAAGGTCCGAAAGGGTAACGAAGCCAAAATTATTTGGGTAAACGATTCTGTTCATTCACCAACCGAGTACGTTTTGCTCTACTTACATGGCTTCTCTGCCAGCAGGATAGAGGGATTTCCGGTTAACGAAGATTTTCCAAAAAGATATGGCTGTAATGCTTATCTCGCCCGTCTTGCGGCACATGGTCTGCTCACCGAAAATCCGTTAATTGACATGACCCCTTTCCGGCTGTATGAGTCAGCAAAACAGGCTTTAATGATTGCCGGACAGTTAGGACAAAAGGTAATTATTATGGGAACGTCAACTGGAGGAACATTGGCCCTTAAGCTTGCTGCTGACTTCCCCGAAAAGGTTTATGGACTGATTCTTTACTCACCTAATGTCCGGATAAAGCAGAAAGCATCTGTTTTATTGTCTGGGCCATGGGGTTTACAAATCGCAAGGATGAATTTTGGGGGGAAATTTAGAGTTACGAAGGACGACCCCAATGGTGAAGAATGCAAATACTGGTATTGCACCTACAGAGCAGAAGGGCCGGTTTTTCTTCAGCAGCTGCTTGATGTAACGATGACAGACGAAGTATTTGCAAAAGTGAAATGCCCTCTGTTTTTGGGATATTACTATAAGGACGAGCA
>JBAXOA010000032.1:0-39395 GCA_037133495.1 Mariniphaga sp.
CAAAGAACTTTTAATAGTATAATAGATGTTTTGAACACTCTTAATTAAGAATTAGAAGTTGATGGTCGCTGAACGGACTGGTCGCTGAACGCAGTCGAAGTGCCTCCTTCGCAGATCAGACTATTAGGCTATAGACTTTTAGGCTTTTAGCATATTCGCATATTCCCCAAACCTTCACATTAGCACATTCCCCAAATCTTCAAATCTTCAAATTAGCACATTAGTAAATTGTCACATTTCGTAATTCACAATTCCTAATTCCTAATTAATTCCTCCTCTTCCTTGTCGATCAGTTTTGGGTCTGGTTTTCCTTCCAAAACGATTACGATTTCACCTTTTACGGTTTTAGCCCGAAAGTGAGCCAGTACCTCGGCGACTGTACCCCTGAAATTCTCTTCAAATAACTTTGACAGCTCACGCGAAACAGATACTTTTCGGTCGGCGCCGAAATATTCGGCAAACTGCTCCAGAGCTTTCACTAACCGATAGGGCGATTCGTAAAAGATCATGGTGCGGGTCTCGTTCGTCAGATTTTTTAATTTGGTTTGCCTCCCTTTCTTTTGGGGCAAAAATCCTTCGAAGCAGAACCGGTCACTTGGGAATCCCGAATTGACCAATGCCGGCACAAAAGCAGTTGCTCCCGGCAGACATTCTACTTCGACCCCTTTACTGAGACACATCCGGGTCAGTAAAAATCCCGGATCGGATATGGAAGGTGTACCCGCATCAGAGATCAGTGCAATGTTTTCTCCTGCAAGAATCTGATCAGCAATACGTTCTACTGTTTTGTGTTCGTTGAATTTGTGATGTGATGAGAGCCGCGTGGCAATGTTGTAGTGTCGCAGCAAAACCGCTGATGTACGTGTATCTTCAGCCAGAATCAGATCAGCTTCCTTTAAAATTCTAAGCGCCCTAAGGGTGATATCTTCGAGGTTCCCGATAGGAGTTGGCACAATAAATAATTTCCCCATCCCTTATTTTGTAAAGCGGCGTTTGACTAAAACCAGAAAACGCTCACTGGCCTCCGTCTTTGTCCATTTAAAATTCATTTTTAAATAATTGACCGCATCCTGAATTGTTGCCAGATGGTCAAGATCCGTAACTGTTGTTTCGAACTTTGCACTGCTGTTTTCAAATAATTCGCGAATAAACAAAAAACGGTCATTGATGCCGATGCCATCCCAAATGCTGTTTATCGGAATGATCTGGTATCCTGATTCGCTTTTTTTCTGTGAAAGGATGTCATTAACTAATTGATGTGAGTCATCTGCCTCCGTTTTGAGCGGTTCGGCAGCAACCGGTTCTTCCTCAGGAGATGAAGGCGGAGTTTCGGTTTTTTCTATAGTTTCGGTTTCTTCTGCCTGGACATTTGCAATCTCTGCTAATTCAGGTGGTATTGATTCATCTGCCTGGATTTCTTCTTGTTCATCATTTTTTGGAAAAGAAGCAACCGGGCTGATTTCATTCTTCTCCGTTATTTTAAGAAGTAATTCAAGTTGCCGTTGAAGTGCATTTGTCCGAACTATTGCCAATTGAACCTCCGCGGATGCGGGTAGCGATCCGGTTGTGAATTCACTTGTAATTTGCTCAAGATGTGCAATATCGTCCTTTATTATTGTCAGTAATGTTATAGCTTCCATCGTGCTTGTATTTGGATAGTAAAAATATAAAAAACCTGATCATAACCGTTAAAGCGAAAAGCAAAAAGGTTTTACTCCTGTTTCATCAAAGAAATTTAATATTTTTGTTCGATGTTTATCGAAAGTAATCTCCCCAACAGTCGAAAGCGCGGATGGATCGAAGTGATCGCCGGCTCTATGTTCTCCGGTAAAACGGAAGAGTTAATCCGTCGGTTACGGCGGGCGGAAATCGCCCGTCAAAAGGTCGAAATTTTCAAACCCTCCATCGATGTGCGGTATTCTGCTTTTGAAGTGGTTTCACATAATGAAAATGCCATTCGCTCAACTGCAGTTGAAAATTCGGCAACGATCTTGCTGCTGTCAGGAAATGTTGATGTGATAGGTATTGATGAAGCGCAGTTCTTTGATATCGGCTTAATAGATGTCTGTAATAAATTGGCCGATATGGGTATACGGGTTATTGTGGCAGGACTCGATATGGATTTCAGAGGACAGCCCTTTGGTCCTATGCCCGGATTGATGGCGAGTTCTGAATATGTCACTAAAGTTCATGCGATATGTATGCGTTGTGGAAACCTTGCTCAGTTTAGTCACCGCCTGTCAGAAACCGAAAAGCTGGTTGTGCTGGGAGAGAAAGGAGATTATGAACCACTTTGCCGTGAATGCTATTATGATCTGGGAAGAAATACAGATTGAAAAACTGATTGGATTATGATTTCCTATACAATTCCTGAAATTGCGAAGATTATTGGTGGTCATTTAATTGGTCCGGACCCTGCATCTGATCAATTTATCCGGTTTTTGTCGTTCGACAGCCGTACCATTCTTTCAGGAAAAGAAACCCTTTTTTTTGCTCTTAGGAGTGACAGGAACGACGGACATCGTTTTATTGATGATGCCATCAATCGCGAGGTTTCTCTTTTTGTTGTTGAAGAATTACCCGCAAAGTCATTGTCGAATGCGAATGTCCGGTTTATTGTCGTCATTAACTCGCTTGACGCACTTCAAAAATTAGCCGCATTTCATCGACGGAGGTTTACATATCCGGTTCTTGGAATTACGGGAAGCAATGGTAAAACGATTGTAAAAGAGTGGCTTAGCGAGTTGTTGAGTCCTGAATTAAAGATTGTCAGAAGTCCGCGCAGCTACAACTCTCAGATCGGAAATCCGCTGTCTGTTTGGCTGATGGATCAACGTTTCGACCTGGCCATCCTGGAAGCCGGAATCTCCAAACCTGGCGAGATGGAGAAACTGGAAGCGATCCTGCGCCCCGATCACGGAATATTTACCCACCTCGGAAAGGCGCATCTCGAAAATTTCAGTTCTGTAAAAGAACTGGTTGAAGAAAAGATAAAGCTTTTCATTAATTGTACCTTGTTGATTTATTGTAAAGATTTTCCTTTACTCAGTCAGACGATTGACAATTCGAAACTTAGTAAAGCGCCCCGGCTCTTCAGTTGGTCAATGATAGATAATTACGCTGATCTATTGATTGTTAACAAGACAAAAAATACCGGTTCAACGCTTATTGAAGCAGTCTTTCAATCAAAGGAGATATCAATTACTATTCCATTCACCGATGATGCGAGTATTGAAAACTCCATTCATTGCTGGGCTTACTTGCTGGCAACGAATTTTAAATCAGGCGTTTATAGAGATAAGTTTCTGAAGATTACTCCTGTTGCGATGCGCCTCGAGATGAAAAAGGGAATCAATGGCTGCACAATTATTAATGATTCCTATAATTCCGATACGGCATCTCTGGTAAATGCCCTTGATTTTATCGGCCAACAGTCGGACAACCGAAAAAAACGTCAAACCGTTATCATTTCCGATATTTTGCAGTCGGGCGAAAATCCTGAGATTCTTTATCGCGAAATTGCTGACTATATTCAGTTGCGGCAAATCGGCCGGATTATTGGCATCGGACCAGAGATCAGCCGGTTCAGCGGATTGTTCAATACCTTTGAAAAACGCTTTTTCCAGTCATCTGATGAGTTTTTACTCCATTTTAAGGAGAGTGAATTCGATCATGAGGTAATTCTTTTGAAAGGAGCCCGTCAATTCCGTTTTGACCGGATCTCAGACGTTCTGCAGGAAAAGGCCCACCAGACAGTGATGGAAATCGATCTTGACGCGATGGTATCGAATCTCAATTTTTACCGCAAAAAATTAAGTTCCGGCACCAAAGTGATGGCGATGGTTAAAGCTTTTTCTTATGGCACCGGTTCTGTTGAAGTTGCCAAAGCACTTCAATACCAAGGCATCGATTATCTCGCTGTGGCGATTGCTGATGAGGGAATAGAACTTCGGAATAATGGAATTGAAGTTCCCATTGTGGTGATGAATCCTGAGGCACATAGTTTTGATGCGATGATTGAAAACCGGCTGGAGCCAAATATTTACCGTTTTGAACTGCTTGAAAGATTCGATGAGGCGTTAAGAAGAAATGCTGTGAATAATTTCCCCGTCCACCTCAAAGTTGATACCGGTATGAAAAGGCTTGGATTTGATCAGCCTGAATCACTGAAACAAGTGGCAGAATATATCAGGCTGCGCGACACGATGTATATCCGTTCGGTATTTTCACACCTCGCAGTGAGTGATGATCCTGAAAATGACCAGTTTACGAGATCTCAATTCGTAAAATTCATGTCATTCAGCAATATAATCACTGACACATTCGATTATAAAATTTTAAGACATATTCTGAATTCGTCCGGAATTGAAAGGTTCCCTGAAATGGAACTGGAGATGGTACGGCTTGGTATAGGTTTGTATGGGGTTAGTCCCAACTGTCAGGCCGAATTACGAAATGTAGCGACACTCAAAACTACCATATCACAAATACGAACTGTGGATGCCGGCGACACGATCGGCTATGGAAGAAAGGGTATTGCTGAAAAATCAATGAAGATTGCCGTATTACCAATTGGTTATGCCGACGGATTAAACCGCAGACTGAGCAACGGTATTGGGAAAGTAGTCGCAGGCGGTGTAAAAGCACCATTTATTGGAACGATTTGCATGGACATGTGCATGATTGATATCACCGGTATTAATGTTAGCGAAGGTGACAGGGTAATTATTTTTGGTGAAGAACTCCCGGTAAGTGAAGTTGCTGCAACCCTGGGTACCATCTCATACGAAATCCTTACCTCCATCGGACAACGGGTTAAACGGGTTTACTTTAAGGAATAAAGAGGCAATTAAGAATTTAGGGAATTAAAAAGGTGATCCTTCTGTTAACGGGTCTCCCGGCCTGCCAAATCCGGAAGAAGGCGAAGAGGACAAGCCGGCTGTCACCGACTCGTAATTCATTTTTGAACGATAGATAGATTCTTTTTTGCCTTCTCCAAAATCATCCGGCATCGTTCCTGATGAGATCTCTTCAAGGTTGGTGAATTTTGCAAGTGAGGCTTTAAAAGCGAGCTGAACATCTCCGATTGCCCCATTCCTGTGTTTTGCTATGATAATTTCAGCGAGCCCGATCAAGGAATTTCCGTCCGTATCCTGTGTGATCCCATAAGCTTCGGGACGGTGAATAAACATAACCATATCCGCATCCTGTTCTATTGCACCTGATTCGCGTAAATCGGAGAGCTGAGGGCGTTTCCCCTCACGTGATTCAACCGAGCGGTTCAACTGTGAAAGTGCAATAATCGGGATATTGATCTCCTTCGCGATGGCTTTCAGATTCCGGGAGATCGTACTGACTTCTTGTTCCCTGTTCCCTTTTACATCTGTTCCTGCTGTCATTAGCTGAAGGTAATCGACAATTACAATGCCAATATTATGCTGCATTTTTAACCTTCTGCATTTCGCCCTGAACTCAAAAATTGATAGGGCAGGCGTATCGTCGATGTATAATGGCGCATTTTCCAGATTCTTAATCCTGCGGTTAAATAACTCCCATTCCCATTCTTCTAGTTTCCCGCTCTTAATTTTCTCTGATCCAAGTTCTGTCTCTGCGGCAATCAGCCTGAGGACTAATTGCATCGATGACATCTCAAGTGAAAATACAGCAACAGGTACTTGCTTAAGAAAAGCCATATTCCGGGCCATAGAAAGAACAAATGCCGTCTTTCCCATCGCCGGTCTTGCTGCAATAATCATTAAATCAGTATTTTGCCATCCTGAAGTGATTTTGTCCAGCTTGTAAAAACCAGATGCGATTCCGCTCAAACCATCTGGTTTTTTCGCGTTTTCCTCTATCTGATCTATGGCCTGCCGGAGCAATGGCTTGATGGGTTGCGACTCTTTCGAAATATTGCCTTCCGTGACTTTAAAAAGCGACGATTCGGCATAATCGATCAGATCATCGAGCTCAAGAGAGTCATCGTATGATTTTACCTGAATCTCCGTCGAAATTCTGATCAGTTCGCGCTGAATATATTTTTGTGCTATTATTCTGGCGTGAAATTCGATGTGGGCCGCAGAAGCTACCCTGCTCGTTAGCTGGGTGATATAAATCGGGCCTCCTACTTCATCCAGCTCCTGCCTGTTTTTTAGTTCTTGTGTAACCATCAGCAAGTCAACGGGTTTGCCATTGGAAACTAATTGCTGGATTACCTTGAATATTTTTTGGTGTTCCTCCTTATAAAAACTTTCAGCTTTAATGATTGAGGCTACATTATGGTAAGTATCACGTTCGAGCATTAAGGCACCAAGTACTGCCTCTTCAACTTCAGGCGCCTGTGGCGGAATCTTTCCATATTGAGCATTAAGCTGCTCGACAGTCATTTTGGGCTTGGCACGGTTCCGGAAGTTATTTGTTTCGGCAGGCATAATAATTGAAATAGATTGAGATAGATAATAAATTCTGGAACGTTCTTGGTTCTTCAAAAATAGTATTCCCTATTGGATTACAAAACCATATTTACACCGGTAAAAAGGGTATCGTTTGCAGATTCAGCCAATTGAGCTGTTTAATAAAATTGCAAACATTTTATTAACAAGGTTATCCACAAAATGTGGAAATGTATTTTGTATGAACAGGGATTTTAGCAATCGGAAAGATCTAATATTGTAATTCTGTTTTGCTGGAATATTGATTTTCAGCAATGAAGATCATTTATCTGCCAGCTTGCGGAGAACATTATTTATTGATTATTCATTCAATCCGGCTTGAATAATATCTGTCAGTAAATCGGTGAGGCTCATTCCCATCGCTTTGATCTGCTGCGGAATAAAGCTGGTTTCTGTCATTCCCGGTACGGTGTTTACCTCCAGAAAATAAAAAATACCTCCTTGAAGGATATAATCTATTCGCACAATTCCATTACAGTTGCAGAGGTCATAAATTTGAGCTGAGAGAGTCTGAACTTTTAATGTTAACGCTTCAGAAATCCGGGCAGGAGTTATCTCTTCGGCCATTCCCGGAATGTATTTCGATTCATAATTGAAAAACTCATTTTTTGGAATCACCTCGGTAACAGGCAGGACTAATTTACGCGCTCCAATTTTGACGACTCCACAGGTAAATTCTTTACCTTCAATATATTCTTCAATTATTGCTTCAGGGCTTTCGTCCAGCGCTTTATTAACAGCTTCAACCAGATCTTCCCCTTTTTTTACTTTCGTGACGCCAAAACTTGATCCTCCGGCACTTGGTTTCACAAAAAGTGGAAGGCCCAGTGATTCAGTAATTTGAAGGGCGCTGTATTTTTCTCCTGCGATAAGTCGCACCGATTTGGCCATTGGAATGCCAAAGTTCCGTAAGTAATTATTGCAGAAAAATTTATTGAATGTTAGCGCCGATGATTGAACGTCGCAAGAGGAATAAGGGATATTCACCATTTCGAAATACCCCTGCAATAAGCCGTCTTCTCCCGGAGTGCCATGAATGATAATATAGGCATAGTCGAATTGCGTTTTTTTTCCGTCAATTGTGAACGAAAAATCTGATTTGTCGATATCTGCCAATTTCAATTCTCCGTCGGGAACAACCCACTCGTCTCCTTTAATTCTTACCAGCCATGGGTTGAATAACTCACGGTTAATCGCTTTTAAAACATTTGCTCCGCTCTTCACTGATACAACATATTCGGAAGAGTCGCCTCCTGCAACGATTGCAATATTTTTCTTATTCATAATTTATGCTTGTTGATCTAAGTCTCTGTTTGATATGTAATTGCGCCACTTTTCAATTACTTTGGTGAAATGGTCCGGTAAATCGGAGTCGAAAATCATTTCCTCTCTCGTTGCCGGATGGACAAATCCCAAAATTTTGGCATGAAGCGCTTGTCCGGGCATTAATGAAAAACAGTTTTCTACAAACTGCTTATACTTTGCAAATGTCGTCCCTTTCAGAATCATGTTGCCTCCGTAAACATCGTCGTTAAATAGCGGGTGACCGATATGCTTAAGGTGAACCCTGATTTGGTGCGTTCGTCCCGTCTCAAGAACACACTCCACGAGATTAACATAACCCAATCTTTCAATTACACGGTAATGGGTTACAGCCGGTTTTCCACTTGCCCTATCAGGAAAAACGGTAAAAACCTGCCGGTTTTTTGGACTTCTGCCGATATTCCCTTCAATGGTTCCTGCTTCTGAAGCCAGATTGCCCCAAACCAATGCAACATATTTGCGTTTAGTTGTCTTATTGAAAAACTGAAGTGAAAGATCAATTTTCGCCAACTCAGTTTTCGCAACGACAAGTAGTCCGGACGTATTTTTATCGATTCGATGAACCAGACCTGGCCGGGGATCATTCCCGCCATATAAATCAAGATCTTTATATTTGTAAACCAGTCCGTTGACGAGTGTGCCGCTATAATTGCCGTGACCGGGGTGAACAACAAGTCCAGCCGGTTTATTAATCACCATCAGATCTTCGTCTTCGTAAACAATATTGAGAGGAATATTCTCTGGAATAATTTTCAGTTCGCGTCGGGGATAGTCCAGCATAACGGTCACTTCCTCGCCGGGCTTTACCTTGTAATTCGATTTAACGACAATCCCGCCTACCAATATGCTTCCAGCTTCCGCAGCCAGCTGGATTCGGTTTCGCGATGTTCCTTCCATGCGGTTACACAAGAACTTATCTATCCTCAATAATCCTTGTCCCTGATCGGCTACGAACCGGTAATGCTCAAACAAGGCGGCTTCTTCTCCGGTTTCATCTAATTCATCCAGATCTTCATCTGCCAATATGGGGTTCATCAGGTATTTATTTATTTTATTGTTGTATCAGCAGGTTCTGACTTCAATTTCAACCACAAATCTACCGATAATCCGGGCATCACGAGCGATGTGGAATCAGGTTGAGGCATCTGCTTCCAGACCATAGCATTTAAAGAGTCTTCTGCTGTTTGAACATCTGCATTGTAAATAACCACCCCGCTCATTAACGATTTGATTTTCAGGATATTTTGTGCATCTGTCAGCGTAAGTGATTTTAGGTCGGGTATCGTTGTTTCCCCTCCTGTCATCTTCTTCCCGACTACCAGATCGATGGTTGAACCATTATCCAGTCTGGTACCCGGTGCGACAGGCAGGCCGTTGTACTTTTGTTCGAGAACAAGATCCTCGAATTCCGAAGGGCGCATTATGATACTTCCAAGAGCAAACCCTTTCGATTCCAGTAATTCCTCTGCCTGACGGATAGAGACATCTGTCAGCTTCGGAATTTCAACTTGTTCTGGCAGGAAAGATGATAATGTAATGTATATTAGCCTGTTCGGTTTTATTTTGTGTCCGGCGGAAGGGTTTTGGAACACCACTGTTCCCGGCTGAACATCTTTGCGATAGACCGAATCCTTGACGATAAAGCGAAGATTGTGAGTGGAGGCAAGTTCCTCTGCTTTGGAAATTGTGAGGCCTTTTAAGTCCGGTGTAGGAAAGTTTTCTCCCTTATTGGTGTATATGGAGAGCATTATCATTGTAAACCAAATTAATGCAGCTGTTATTAAAACTGCAAGTCCGGCATTTTTAAGAAATATTTTACTGGTGATCAATTCTTTTAGCCGCATAAAGAGTGATTAAAATAAGGAACAAAATTAATCAGAATATTCTAATAATATTGTAAATCGTGTCGCGCTCAGCAGGGATTTTTCCGGCACCCTTGATCATAGCGATCAGTTCCTCGGTTGAAGCCGAAGGATTTTGCTCTGCTGAGCCTGCCATCGAATAAATTTTCGTTGAGTCATCGATGGTGCCGTCAAGATCATCCACTCCAAAAGTAAGCGACAGTTGTGCAACCTGCTTCCCAATCATTGGCCAGTAGGCTTTTATGTGAGGAATATTGTCGAGGAATATTCTCGAAATGGCATAATTTCTCAAGTCTTCGATGGTTGTGCTCTCTTTGATATATGAAAAAGAGTTATTGTAGTGTTTGAATTTTAGTGGTATAAACGCGTTAAATCCTTTCGTTTCATCCTGAAGAGCACGAAGCCGCTCAAGGTGGTCAATCCTGTGCTCAAAGTTTTCAAGTAAGCCATAAAGCATTGTTGCATTGGTCGGAATAGACAGCTCGTGAGCAATACGGTGAATGCGGAGCCATTCAGCTGAGTCCGTTTTGTCAGGACAGATCTTCTGCCGTATCTGCTCGTTAAATATTTCTGCGCCACCGCCGGGCATAGAGCCAAGTCCTGCTTCCTGAAGTAACTGAAGTCCGCTTTCAATGCTTACTCCGGCTTGCTGGCACATCGAATCGATCTCAACCGCGGTAAAAGCCTTGATATGTAGTTCAGGATTGGCTTCTTTTATCACTTGAAGCATCTCTGCATAAAAGTGCACATCCCTGTCAGGATGAACTCCGCCAACAATATGAACTTCTGTCGCACCTTTGTTTTTATAGGTGCCTATTTTTTCCTGAATATCCGCTATGCTGTATTCCCAGCAGCCATCTTCCCCTTTTCGGCGGCGGTAGGAACAGAATGCGCAGTGATTCACGCAAATATTAGTAGGTTCTATATGGAAATTGCGGTTGAAATAAACATGATTCTTGTTAACTCTCAGAGATGCGGCTTCTGCCAGTAAAGACAAAAAAGGCAACGTCCCCTTATGAAAAAGGAGGATCCCATCACTGGTAGTCAATCGCTCGTTTGAAAGCGTTTTTTCTGCTACCCGTAAGAGGACGGGCGCGATCGCGGATGATTTAAGCAATGATAAAACAGAATTACTCATGCGCGTTAAATTTAAATGTTCAATGATCAATGTTTAATGAACAGTGAACAGTTTTTCAGGCTAAAGGCGTTTGCGTGATATTAATTGATTTGTGTTGCACCGGGAATTGAAATAAACCGGATAAACACAAAAGGTAAAGAACAGCGTTCTTTACCTTTTGTGTGAAATTACGGAACAACAACTTTTTATCTCTTGTGTTGAGGCTCGTCAGAAACACTCAATTTTTTACGTCCTTTTGCACGACGCGCTTTCAAAACTTTGCGTCCGTTTGCAGTTGACATTCTTTCACGGAATCCGTGTTTGTTTCTCCTTTTTCTATTTGATGGTTGAAATGTTCTTTTCATCTCGGAAAAATATGTTATTAATTTAAACTATTTCTTCTGTAATTTGGAGTGCAAAAATAAACTTTTTTTCGTTTATGGCAAAACAAATAATGAATTAGAATAATTTTATTTCTACCGGCTATTTATTTACCGGAAGATAGATCACTTTTTTTGTTTCGAAATAAGGTTCTGTAAAAAAATTGGAAAGTTCTGTTATTTCAGCTGATCGTTTAAAATCCTTTATTTCATCCTGAAAATCACCCCCTTTTAAATAAATGATTCCATTTGGGAGCGAATTTTGTGGCTTGCGGGAAATATTTTTCTTTACCAGATCAACAAAAGCCGGAAATGCGGTTACAGCTCTTGAAATCACAAAATCAAAAAGTTCTTTAACATCCTCCGCCCTTGTGTGAATTGCGATAACATTCCCAAGTTTAAGTTCTTCGATAGCCGCTTGCACCACTTTGATCTTTTTTCCCACTGAATCGATCAGCACAAACCGGCTTGCCGGGAATAATATTGCAAGTGGAATGCCCGGAAATCCACCACCTGTTCCAACATCCAGAATTTTAGTTCCGGGTCTGAAACTGATGATTTTAGCGATGGCTAAAGCATGCAAAATATGCTTCTCGTACAATGAATCGATATCTTTTCGCGAAATAACGTTGATTTTTTCGTTCCAATCGCGGTAAAGCGGTCCCATTTTCTCAAAACAGACCAGCTGCTCAGGAGTTAAATTTGGAAAATACTTTAGAATTTTGGGCAGATCATCCCGGTTTAGATTTTCTAATGAAGAAGGGACTATTTCCATTTTCGTTTATTTCCTGTAAGTAATTGATTTATTGACAATATACTGTTGAATATGGGAATAAATGAACGGAATAAAACCAGGCTTGGAAACAGTTTGACTTCTCCAATGCGTTTCATTGCAACGACCCCCCAGATCAATTCATTGATGAATTTAAACAGCCAGATTCCTGCTATCCAAATCCTCCATGGCGATAGAACCAGAAGCGCAATCATCAGCAGATCAAAACCTAAATGGGTAAGCGTGTTGATCCGCAAATAAATGCTCTGTCCAAAGGAAAATTTCCTCCTTAACAACAGCTGTTTCTTTTTAAAATTAATTCCATCATACCAGCCGGTATCACCCAGATACGAAACAGCGGTCGACCTGTTCAACAGGAAAGTGGTATTCTTTCGGGAAGCTATTTTATTGATGTACAATTCGTTTTCACTAAACGGAGAATCCAGAACAGCGGCAAACCCACGGCGGCTAAGAAATTGCTCCCTCTTGTAAGCAATATTCATGTCGGAAACCGGCATCGGTATTCCAAGGTAGCGCGCCGAACCATAAAGCAGAAAAGAATCAAAATTCTCGTACCTGTAGAATTTCTGCATTATGCCTTCCAGATTAACATATTTTACAAATCCAAATACCGCTTCTGTTTTTGGACGAAATGCTGCAGCATATGATTTTAACCAATCTTTGCCCGGTACTCTGCACAAAGGGTTTAAAAATATCAGCCACTCTTTTGAGGCCGCTCTGACTCCAATTGTTATTGCAAGTGCATTCGGGAAATCCGTCTCTTGCACGATACGACTGGTTTTAAGCTTGTCTGATTGTAATTTAAGTTCAGACAGGTACCATTCTGTTCCGTCAGCCGAACAATCATCGACTACAACAACCTCGAAATCAGGGTAATCCTGTTCGAGAAGCGAAGGGATCAATTCTTTGAGACTATCTTCGTAATTTCTTGAAGGAATGATGATTGAGACAGAGGGGAAATCACTTTGCTGCAATTTCTTTTTTCCGCTCAACGTAAAGGTGGCAGTCAGAATCTGATAAAACAACTGAAGGACGAATGTTAAAACAAATCCTGCGAGCAGTACCAGCTCTGCCATACTAAATGTAAATCCACTAATTTCAACCATAATGATTATCAACGAAAGTGCTCAAAATTACACATTGGCATCCAACAAATGGTTGTTTTTTCCGAAATTTTAGTGATTTTTTAACCTTTTCCAATATTCTTCTTTAATGATTACCTTTACGGCTCGAAATTTTGAAAATGAAATTTGAACTCCAATGTACAGCTCCGTTGTCTAAAGCCAGAGCTGGTAAAATAGAAACTGCACACGGACAGATTGATACGCCGATATTCATGCCCGTGGGTACTGTTGGATCGGTGAAGGGTGTCCATTTTAAAGATTTAAAAGAAGATATTAAGGCGCAGATTATCCTTGGCAATACTTACCATTTATACCTCAGACCGGGTATAGATATTATCGAAAAAGCGGGCGGGCTCCATCAATTTAATGGGTGGGACAGGCCTATTTTAACAGATAGTGGTGGTTTTCAGGTGTTTTCATTAGGTGACATCCGTAAATTATCAGAAGAAGGAGCCCGGTTCCAATCTCATATTGATGGTTCACGGCATCTTTTTACACCTGAAAATGTGATCGACATCCAGCGGTCTATCGGTGCTGATATTATAATGGCTTTCGACGAATGTACTCCGGGAGATGCAGATTACGACTATGCCCGCAAATCCCTGGAAATGACTCAGCGGTGGCTCGAGCGGTGTGTCAGACGGTTTGATGAAACAGAACCAAAATATGGTTATGATCAATCATTATTTCCTATCGTTCAGGGATGCGTCTTTCCTGATTTACGCAAAATGGCAGCTGAGCACGTTACAACTTTTAATAGCGACGGATATGCGATCGGCGGACTTTCTGTCGGAGAGAAGGTTGAGCAAATGTACGAAATGATTGAAGTCGTTAATGAGGTGCTTCCTCAGGATAAACCACGGTACCTCATGGGGGTTGGAACTCCTGCCAATATATTGGAAGCCATTGATCGGGGTGTTGATATGTTTGATTGTGTGATGCCAACCAGAAACGGCAGAAATGGAATGCTTTTTACCCGTAACGGGATCATTAATATTAAAAATAATAAATGGCGGGATGATTTTTCACCCGTCGATCCCGACGGAACTTCTTTTGTGGATCACCATTATTCCAAAGCTTATCTTCGTCACCTGTTTAATGCCAAAGAGATGCTGGGGGCACAGATCGGAAGCATCCATAATCTTGCCTTCTATCTTTGGCTGGTAGGGGAAGCCCGTCAGCAAATATTAGCCGGGACTTTCAAGGCCTGGAAAGAAATTATGGTCAAACAAGTAGGAAAGAGAATTTAGTCAAACTGCTTATTATTAATTTAATTGTAGACGAATGGTCACAAAATATATTAAACGCATAGACCAGTACATCATTAAAAAATACCTGGGCACATTTTTTCTGGCTATCGCATTGATAATCAGCATATCTATTATATTTGATATCTCGGAAAATATTGATGATTTTATCACTAAAAAGGCTCCTGTAAAAGCGATTGCATTTGATTATTACCTGAACTTTATACCTTATTTTGCAAACCTTTTCAGCGCTCTTTTCACCTTCATCGCGGTGATTTTCTTTACCAGCAAGATGGCTTATAACTCCGAAATTATTGCAATACTGGCAAGTGGCGTTTCTTATCACCGGTTAATGCGTCCTTATATGATTGCCTCTGGTATTATTGCAGGAATGTCGTGGATTTTGGGGAATTTCATTATTCCTCCCTCTACCGAATCAAGGGTGAACTTTCGAAATACATACATAAAAAACGAGTATATTAATAATGAAAGGAACATTCACCGTCAGCTGGAACCCGGACTTTTCGTTTATATGCAGAGCTATAACAATAAACTGGACGTCGGTTACAAATTCTCAATGGATCAATTTGAAGATAAGCGACTGGTTTCTAAGTTGATTGCTGAAAGTATCAAATGGGATCGTGAAAAAAAGAAATGGGTGATTCAAAATTATTACATCCGCGATATGCATGGGGCACAGGAAGGTATCAAAACAGGGGTGGCAATTGATACAACATTAAGGATGTTGCCCGGTGACTTTGGCCAGCAGAACAGCAAAGAAGAAACGATGGATTACTGGCAAATAAATTCGTACATCGCTGATATGAAACTCCGAGGAGTTGATAATGTAGCCCGTTACGAGCAGGAGAAATATCGCCGCACTGCCGGGCCTATCAGTACTTTTATACTCTCGGTTATCGGGGTTTCGCTTGCATCACGGCGCATGAGAGGCGGAATGGGGCTTCATCTTGGTCTTGGCCTGCTTCTAAGCTTCTCCTACATCATGTTTATGCAGGTCTCCACCATCTTTGCATTTAATATAGGATTTAATACACTTCTTGCAGTTTGGCTTCCAAATATTGTTTATTCAATAATTGCTATCGGACTTTACAGATGGGCGTCAAGATAATTAGAACATTACACTAAACTAGTCTATTCTTTGATTTATAAATAATTAGGAAGTTAAATTTTAATAAATTGGCCATTCAAAAAATAAATTGTTGTATTTTTGCAACCATATTTTATGGTTCAAAATATTTGTTTGAAGTAGATACAAAACAATGAATTAGTAATTTAAAACGCACTTATGTCATTTAAGAGAAACATCCTTGACCTTCGGAAAAGAAAAAAGGAGGCCCAGCAGGGAGGTGGCGAAAAGGCCATTGAGAAGCAGGTGGCCATGGGTAAGAAGACTGCCCGCGAGAGGATTAAAGCCATTCTGGACGAAAACTCATTTCACGAATATGATCTTTTCGTGGAACATACAGGTCGTGATTTCGACATGGAGAAGAAAGTATTACATGGTGATGGAGTCATTATTGGCACCGGAACCATGTACAACCAGCCCGTTGCCATCTATGCTCAGGATTTTACTGTTGCCGGCGGATCACTTGGACTAATGCATGCCCGCAAAATCACCAAAATTATGGATCATGCTTTGAAGATGCGTGTCCCGTTAATTGGAATCAACGACTCCGGGGGCGCCCGTATTCAGGAGGGTGTAAATTCACTTGCCGGATATGGTGAAATATTTTACCGCAATACCAACGCCTCAGGTGTAATTCCCCAGATTTCAGTTATTCTTGGCCCATGCGCCGGTGGTGCGGTTTATTCACCTGCTCTGACCGATTTTGTATTCGTGGTTGAGAATATTTCGAAAATGTTTATTACCGGTCCCGGTGTGATTAAAACCGTTCTTGGCGAAGAGATCTCTATGGAAGAACTTGGCGGAGCAATGGTTCACAGCGAAATTACCGGCAACGCCCATTTCTTTGCCAAAAGTGAAGATGAATGTTTCGATCAGATCAAAAAGCTGATCACTTTTATCCCTTGGAATAACGAGCAAAAAGCACTCAAATTCCCGATTCAGGAACCACTTCTAAAGAAAAGCATCGAAGAAATCGTACCTGTCGATCCACATCATCCTTACGATATTCGCGATATCATAAGAGCTGTAACCGATGGTTCCGACTTTTTCGAAATCATGGAATACTTCGCACGTAATATCGTCATCGGATTTGGTCGTATTCAAGGAAATACTATTGGTTTTGTTGCCAATCAACCGATGTACCTGGCCGGTGTACTCGATTGCGACAGCTCTGACAAAGCTGCACGTTTTATACGCTACTGCGACGCATTCAACATACCGATTGTTACACTTGAGGACATGCCGGGATATTTGCCGGGTGTCGATCAGGAACATGCCGGCGTAATCAGACATGGCGCCAAACTACTATATGCGTATAGCGAGGCAACCGTACCAAAAGTTACAGTGATCATACGCAAAGCTTATGGCGGTGGTTATATCGCGATGAATTCACGCCATCTTGGAGCTGACTTTGTATTTGCATGGCCAACGGCCGAAATCGCGGTTATGGGTCCTGAGGGAGCTGCAAATATCGTGTTTAAGAAAGAGATTGAAGAGGCCGAAAATCCTGCAGAAATGCGCAAGCAAAAGATTCAGGAGTACAAGGATAAATTTGCAAATCCATTTGTTGCCGCTTCTAAGGGATATATTGATGAGGTGATTGAACCTTCAGAGACCCGGGCAAGACTTATTCATTCTCTCGAAGTTTCAGGGAGTAAAGTTGATCCTCGTCCTGCCCGCAAACATGGCATTCCACCTTTTTGATCACAATTTTTTGCAAAAATTAAAGTTAAGTTATGGAAGACAACTCGAAATATCAGGTTTTCGTTGTTAACAGTGCCAGATATCTGACATTGACAACAACGAAATTTGAGAAACGTAAAAAATGGCAAAAGTCTGATCCCAATGAAATCCGTTCTATTATTCCAGGTTCTGTGATCGATATATTTGCTTCAGCCGGACAGAAATTAAAAGCCGGAGAAGTGATATTAACACTCGAAGCTATGAAGATGTACACCCGAGTGGAGATGCCTTTTGATGGAGTAATCAAAAGTATCAACGTTGAAAAGGGCGACCGGATCCCAAAAGATACAGTAATGGTTAATATCGAATAAGTCGGTACACTGTATTTTGCCACGATATAAATGCAAAGAGTCTCTGATTCAATGATTTGTCATTGAATATCTTTCGACTCTTTGCATTTTTTTATTGCACCTCAGTTTCTTTATCCAGATTTCTGAAAATTTCCAGCAGATTTTTTAGCGAAATGTCGTACGCTGTATGGATTCCCATGTGTTGCAGCAGCAGAAGCGCCTCAGTTTTCAAGCTTGCTCGCTTGATTGATGTCTCCTGAACAAAATTCAGAAATTTTAAAATCCAGAAGGCATTGAATAAATGATAAAACCGTTTTTCAAAGATCTTCGCGTTTGAACAATTATTCCTCATTTCAAGCAACTCCACGGCACTTCCGGACCGAAGCCAAAATGAGTGTAAAGAGGAATTAAGATCCTCAAAAACAGTTGGAATTTCAGTACTGTCTAAATTCCAAAAAAACAATGGATTTGTAAAAAGAGGTCTTAATTGACTAAAGGCTTCCAGCGAATAAGTGTGCTGCAACTCTTCACTTCCTTCCATCCATTTTGTTATTGCTGCCCCTGTGCCGAAAGGGACCCTGTCGGATTTACGCGATGCGGGAATGACAGTTGTCGAACTGATATTCCCATAATCTCCAAGCAGTACTAATTTATGCAGGAAATAAAAATCTTCCCCGGCCTTTCGTCTGTTCATCCCTCCCTGCTTCACATATGCCGATGCTTTTAAAGCAAAACTGGAACCTACAGTATGAATAGCATGCAGATAGCCAATCCATTTCATAGCATTCCGATAATAACGCATATGAAGCTCGTAACGAATAATTCCTTCGCAAATCAATGGACTTAGCTCCGGATTATCAAATGGATGCTCAAAATGAATAGTGAAAAAATTGAGGAGAGGCTTGTTGTTGAATGCATTTTCGACAGTTTGCAGATAATTGGGCAATACTTTGCTGTCGGCATCGAGTGAAATAATAATTCCGTCGGAACAGTTATTGTTTAGGATTTGCTTAATGGCAGCATCCATGCCGATTTTGCGGGCCCATCCCACGCCTGCAAATTTTTGCGGAAGCGAAGGGGCATAAATCCTTTGAACATCAAAAAATACATGCTGAGCTTCAAGTTGCCACTGCGAGATACTCTCTAAGGTTGACAAATTTTGTCTGATTGCATCATCAGCGGTATTTTCGGCATCGTTTACAACCACCAGTACTGAAATGCCTGATTTTGGAGGATAACATTCTGCAAGCGAATTCAAGGTGGTGAGGATATCCGGCTCGTTATAACATGGGATTACAACAAAGATTGACGACGTCCCAAGTGGCTGATCAAGGCAATTATAATTTGAATCATTCTGCTGATCAATATACCTTTGAAAAATATTCATGGCAGAAAAAAGCCCTGAAATCAGGGCTTTAATTTATTTTGTTAAAGATCGGTACCGGTCATTCAGCCCTTGCGTAACCTCTTTTGTGATATTGTATTGAGGAGAGCCTTCGAGCATACTTGAACTATTGATAATAAAGTCGTACTTTTTCCCTTCATTATAATTTTTCAGATAGGAGGAGATGCTATCCACAATTTGCTGATTGATCTGTCCCTGCATTTCAGATAATCTTTGGGTCAGATCGTTATCTAACTTCTGAATTTCCTGTTGAAGACCTACCAGACGCTCTTGTTCCTGACGGGCACGATCTTCAGTCAGAAATCCTCCGCGTTGAACCTTTTCCTGAAAAGTTGCCGCGTCACGTTCAAATTTAATCCGTTTATCGGTGTACTCTTTTCTAAAGGCCTCTTTTTTCTCGGAGAATTCGGCATTTAACTTCTTAGCAAGTTCGTAAGTGTAAAGCATGGAATCCATTTTCACATAGGCAATTGACAACGATTTCCCGGTCCCTTTTGCCATCTCGGTCTGGGTTGATTTGTTCTTATTATTTCCAGTGAAATAAATAATGTAGAGACCTGCAACAGCAACAGCCAAAACGATATTAACAATAGTAGGATTCTTCATAAAAAGCATTTACGTTTTAATCTTTCCAATAATTTTGTGTGACAAATATAATCGAAAAGTCGATGCATGAAACCTGTGGATCAATTTTTGTTTGATACCAAACTTATGTCATGTAAAAACGCTGAAAATGGCTTGTTCTATTGATAAACATCATAGATCAGGCCATTTCAGCTCCCTATTTTTACCATGATTTATAATCATAAAGATTCAGGACTAAATTTAATAAGAGAATGATTCATCAATTAATTGCAAAAATGCTTCCTTATTTCCCGAAGAAAATCGTTTGGATTTTTTCGAAACGTTATATATCAGGTGAATATATCAGCGATGCGCTTACCGAATCCCTAAAGCTTAACCAGAAAGGGATGATGGTAACAGTAGACTTACTTGGCGAGTACATAAGTGGCCTTCATGAAGCAGATGAATATAAACTGCAATACATCGATCTGATCAGGAGATTTACTGCCGAGAAAATTGATGGCAATTTTTCGGTTAAACCTTCAATGTTTGGACTTTTGCTGGATACTGAGGCCTGTTACCGTAACCTGTATGATATAGTAGAAGTCGCCGATAAATGTAATTCCTTTATCAGAATTGATATGGAGGATTCAGAATGTACTGATATTGAAATAGCTATCTTCAGAAGGTTGAAAGAAAAATTTCCAGGACGTGTCGGATTGGTTGTGCAGGCATATTTGCGTCGCACCAGCAATGATATTAAAAATCTTCTGGATTTGCACCAGCCTGAAACACCCTTGAATTTCAGGCTTTGCAAAGGAATATATATTGAAGATGAGCAAATCGCTTTCAAAGGATACCAGGAAATAAGAGATCATTATGCAGATAATTTGAAATGGATGCTCCAAAACGGAATTTATGCCGGCATCGCCACTCATGATAAATATTTAATAGAAAGAGCCTTCGAAATCATCGAACAGCTAAAAGTTCCTAAAGATAAGTATGAGTTTCAAATGCTTTTTGGAGTTACTCCCCAACTTAGGCAATCAATTGTCGATCGTGGCCATCGTCTGCGCGTTTACGTGCCATACGGAAAACAATGGTTTAACTATTCGACGCGCCGGCTTAAAGAAAATCCCGAAATGTTGTGGCATATCATCAAAGCTATATTCGTCAGGCGATAGGAGAACGAATGTAAAAAAATTCAATGATCAGTTTACAATGTTCAATGATCCCTTATGGTTGGAGGATCAATGTTTGATTGTGTCTGATTCTGTTTTTAGGTTGGGCAGCAATCTTGTATATATCCGATATTGCCTGATTAGTTGTTCGTTTTCAGCATTGTTGATTATTTCATGAGCAATTTTGTTTGGGGTAGTGATTGGCATTCCATAGAGAATTCTATAGTTCCGATAACCTTGAGTTGAAATTCCAGCCGAGTTTTCCGGCGTAACCAGCATTCCTTTGTATTCCATCCGCATCTGATTAGTCCGCATTGTCTTTTTGGCATTCATTTCGGCATCATAAGCAGTCGGCATTTTGGTTAACCCTTCAACTACCGCTTTATCTACATTATGCTGAGCTATATTTGTCGCATCCTCTTCGGATGGTACTGAATTGATGATAAAAGATGAAAAGGCAACTCTGCGCATAATGATCACTTCTGCCAGTTTTACAGATACCTGCTGCATAAAAACCCCCATAACATACTCCCGTGATTTTAGGGTATCTGGAACGATAATTAAACTGGGCTGGTACCCTAAGTATGTAAAAGCCAATGTGTCAAGGGGATTCCCAAAGAATGAAAACCGACCTGATTCGTCGGCTGAAAACCATTTATTATGATTGACAGAAAAACTGGCATTCGACAATGGTTCAAGGGATTTGCTATCGTAAGTAATTCCTGTGATGTAGATTGGTTTGATAATCTTTTTCAGATTATCCTGCCCCCATGATTGATATCCCAAGCTATTTAGGATCAAAATAATAAAAAGTATCCGCCAAAGATTAAAATTTTTCATCAGAAGATAATTTGTTCGTTATAGGTAAAGTTAATTGTTTTTTATCGGATATGGTTCAATTTAAATATGACTTTTTCCAGAAATTGAGAAGTGTAGTACGTATGTTTTATAACATCAAAAAAAATGAATGGCTGACATAAATAAAAGATTAAGTTTGCAGAACGGATCAGAACAGATTAATCCACAGATTTTGTCAATGAAGAAATTCAGTTTTAAACCTAATTTAGATTCAGGAATATCCAAGGTTCAACAGCTTGTGGATGCTTTAATCCGTTCAATTAATTTCAAGATGCTTCGCGAAGGGGAGGCGTTGCCTTCGGTAAATGATTTAATGAAGGAATCAGGCTTGTCGCGTGATACGGTTTTTAAAAGTTATACAGAACTCAAGCGTCGTGGTATTGTAGAGGCGATACCAAACAGAGGATATTTTGTTACCCGTTCGCAAAAGAAGGTATTTCTCTTTCTGGATACCTATAAGGCTTATAAAGAGGTGCTTTACAACTCCTTCAGACAAAATATGCCGAGAAATGTGATGGTGGATATTAATTTTCACCATTATAATTTCGATCTTTTTGAATCGGTTATTCGAAACAGTATTGGCAAGTTCAGCTCCTACATCATTATGAGTTTTAATCACCCCGATATTCCCGCAATTGTGAATGAAATACATCCTGATAAGTTGCTTTTTATTGATTGGAAGATTCATTCAGGTCCCAGTCATTCAAAAGTCTATCAGGATTTTGGCGAGTCTGTATACCGTTGTCTAAGTTCAGGCTGGCATTTACTTCGAAAATATGA
Organism: Mariniphaga sp.; assembly: GCA_037133495.1. Lineage (GTDB taxonomy): Bacteria > Bacteroidota > Bacteroidia > Bacteroidales > Prolixibacteraceae > JAAFHB01. Next base: position 22,264 of record JBAXOA010000032.1, read on the forward strand.
AGAGGTAGTAATCGTTTATCCGGAATATACTTTTCATCCGATTGAATCGGTCGAAAATGTAAATCGCTTTTGCGACGATAATAATCTTAAGTTCAGTATAATATATGATATATCCGATCTCGATATTCAAATCGGAAAAGTCTATATGGTTTTTGAAGATATTGATCTTGCAGCTATTCTGGAACAAGCTCAAAGCAAGAAATTCAGGCTTCGGGAAGATTTTGGCATTTTATCGTACAATGACACCCCGATGAAGAAGTTTATTGCTGAAGGGATCACCGTAATTTCAACGGATTTTAAATTAATGGGACAAAAAGCAGCTGAGTTTGCTCTAAATAACGAAAAATCAGAATTTCTTGTTCCGACCGAATTGATTATTCGTGATTCCCTGTAATAATCATGATACAACAGAACAGATCAATTTATAAATTTTGAAATAAAAACCGATATGTACCTACTAGGAATTGACATTGGAAGCTCTTCGGTGAAGGCTTCAGTTATGAACGGAGAAACGGGTGAAATAGCCGGATCATCTTTTTATCCCAAGAGTGAAATGACCATCGTAGCCAAACAATCCGGATGGGCGGAGCAGCAACCTGAGCTCTGGTGGGAAAATCTCAAACTGGCAATTCTCGAAGCGAAGTCACTCGCACGGATTTCGGGTAACGAAATTGTTGCAGTTGGTATCTCTTATCAGATGCACGGTCTGGTAATCGTTGATAAAAAACAAAATGTACTGCGACCCTCTATTATCTGGTGCGACAGCAGAGCTTCAGAGATCGGGAACAAAGCTTTTAATGAGATTGGGAATATCGCATGTTTAAATACTTTGCTCAACTCGCCCGGGAATTTCACTGCATCCAAATTAAAATGGGTAAAGGACAATGAACCCGCTCTTTATGATAAAATTGACAAAATCATGTTGCCCGGCGATTATATTGCAATGCGATTGACCGGTGAAATCAGGACTTCGGCATCGGGATTGTCAGAAGGGATGTTTTGGGATTTCAGAAAAAACAAGGTCTCGGATCTTATTCTTGATTATTATGGCTTCAGCAAGGAACTGATTCCGCAACTTGTAGATACTTTTGGAATACAAGGCCTGGTTTCGGCCGCCATTGCCGGCGAACTGGGTTTGAAGCCTGGTATTCCTGTTTCCTACAGGGCAGGTGACCAACCAAATAATGCACTGTCATTGAATGTGTTAAATCCCGGAGAAATTGCGGCTACAGCCGGGACATCGGGTGTAGTGTATGGCGTAAGCGGCGAGGTGAAATACGATCCGCAATCGAGAGTAAACACTTTTGCTCACGTCAATCATTCGGCGTCAGCTGACCGTTTAGGAGTGCTGCTTTGCATTAATGGAACAGGTATTTTGAATTCATGGTTGAATAAAAATATTGGGAATCAGCATTTTTCATACGAACAAATGAACGAAATGGCAGCTGATGTACCGATCGGTTCTGACGGTATTTCCATACTTCCGTTCGGCAATGGAGCTGAAAGGGTTTTGGGAAACCGAAATATAGGTGCACAGGTTTGCGGACTTGATTTTAACAGACATTCTCAGGGTCATCTGTTCAGAGCTGCTCAGGAAGGAATCGTCTTTTCTTTCAAATATGGAATGGACATCCTGAAAGGGATCGGAATAGAGGCCAAAGTGATCAGAGCCGGAAAGGCCAATATGTTTCTTAGTCCTGTTTTTCGTCAAACGCTTGCTGATATTGCCGGCGTATCAATCGAATTGTACAACACGGATGGGGCGGCCGGTGCAGCTCGCGGAGCAGGAATAGGATCAGGATATTATTCTTCAGCCAACGAAGCATTTCAGGGTTTGAAAAAGATTGAAACCATCGATCCTGAGGTAAATGATAAAGAAAGGGTAGATCTTGCCTGTCAATTATGGGAAGATAACCTCAAAAGATTTGTCTAAAATTAACGTGTTATAGGCCTGCATTTTTTTTATAAATATTAAGACAGTATAAATTAATAGATTAGAACTAGTTATGGAAGCTTTTATTGGAAAAAAAGAGTATTTCCCGGGAATCGGGAAAATTAAATTTGAGGGTGTTGATTCAAGAAATCCACTGGCATTTAAATGGTACGACGAAACAAGGATGATCAATGGAAAGACCATGAAAGATCATTTGCGTTTTGCAATTGCCTACTGGCATACATTCTGTGGCGATGGCGGCGATCCTTTTGGTCCCGGAACGAAAAATTTTCCATGGAACGGAGCAGCCGATAAGATGGAAGGCGCTTTTAACAAGCTGGACGCAGCCTTCGAATTTATATCAAAAATCGGAGCTTCATTTTACTGTTTCCACGACACGGATATTGTTGGCGATGGATCAGTTTTTGAAATTGAAAAACGGATGAGCCAGGCAATTCCGGTTATGCAGCAGTTACAGAAAGATTCCGGAGTACAGCTCCTCTGGGGTACTGCTAATGTATTCTCGAACCGTCGTTATATGAACGGAGCATCCACCAATCCTGATTTTAGTGCATTGGCCAATGCTGCTGTTCAGGTGAAAAATGCGATAGATGCTACAATTGCTTTGGGCGGTACCAACTACGTATTCTGGGGCGGTCGTGAAGGTTATATGACGCTTCATAACACCAATACAAAACGGGAACTTGAGCATCTTGGCCGTTTTCTTCAGATGGCACGCGATTATGCCCGTAAACAAGGTTTTAAAGGCGCTTTCCTGATTGAACCAAAACCAATGGAGCCCACTAAACATCAGTATGATTTTGATACTCAGACTGTTATAGGATTCCTTCGTCAGTATGGACTCGAAAATGATTTCAGGATGAATATCGAAGTGAATCATGCTACATTAGCCGGTCACACATTTGCGCATGAATTACGTATGGCCAGCGATGCGGGAGTCTTTGGATCGATTGATGCCAATAAAGGTGATTACCAGAATGGCTGGGATACCGACGAGTTTCCATCCAATGTTTACGAGGTAACTGAAGCAATGATCGAAATTATTCAGGCCGGAGGCTTTACTACCGGAGGTATCAATTTCGATGCAAAAACACGTCGCTCTTCTTCCGATCTCGAGGATATCTTTATTGCTCATGTTTCAGGGATGGATGTTTTTGCCAGAGCTCTGGTAATTGCTGATAAGCTTTTAAAAGAATCAGATTATTTAAGTCTGAGAAAACAGCGTTACAGCTCTTTTGACGGAGGTAAAGGCGCAGAATTTGAAGCAGGAAAACTGACTTTTGAAAATTTGCGTGAAATAGCAGCAGAAGTTGGTGAGCCTCAGCAAATCAGTGGAAAGCAAGAGAAATTCGAGCAACTGATCAACTTCTATCTTTAAAATGTCCAATTAAATTTAAGAGGCTGTCTCAAAAGTGAAAAATAATTAACCACTATGGTCACATTGTGGTAATAAATGACTTTTGATGCAGCCTCTGTTTTGCCCTTCATAACCGAAACTAAAAACAGTATTTATGGCTTTTATTGATACCTCTTCAAAATCTGCTTCAAGCTCCTATCAGGAGGGAAACCCAATGTATATTGTACTCCTCACTTTGGTGGCCACGCTGGGTGGCTTGCTTTTTGGGTACGATACAGCAGTTGTCAACGGAGCCGAAAAATCGCTGGTCGAATTTTATATTTCGCGAATTACCGATCCTGCCTATTTTGATTACGCGGTGAAGATAATTACACAATATAAAATCATGATGGCGTTGGTTCTTTTTCTTGTGTTTGGCATAATTTCCGGTCAAATTATCAAGCTTATAGGTAAAAAGAAAGGCTTGATATCAGGCACAATAATTCTGGGCATTCTTTTAGTCTGGATTTTCCGTTTTATTTCGGAATCTATTCCAACAGATGCAACAGCGCTGAAAGAATCTGTTGATACAATTAAAGGATTTGTAATTGCAAGCGCCTTAATTGGCTGTGTAATTGGGGGTTCTGTTGCCGGATTTATTTCCAGGGCTCTTGGTCGTAAAAACGGATTATTTATTGCTGCCGTAGCGTTCTTCGTATCGGCTATTGGTGCATGGAAACCCGAAGCGTTCAATGTATTCGGTACGCTTGATGTTTATTCATTCGTGATTTATCGCATTATTGGAGGCATTGGAGTAGGATTGGCATCTATGATTTCGCCTATGTATATCGCCGAAATAGCTCCCGCTAAAATTCGCGGTAAACTTGTTTCATTCAACCAGTTTGCGATTATTTTCGGTATGCTGGTTATCTATTTTGTCAACTATTTTATTGCAAAACAAGGCAACGAACAGTGGTTGATCACTGATGGTTGGCGCCTTATGTTTCTCTCAGGAGCTATTCCCGCGGGGATATTTATTGTTCTTCTCTTTTTTGTTCCTGAAACGCCCCGGTTTCTGGTTCTGAATGGTCAGGAAGATAAAGCATTAAAGGTGCTTAAAAAGATTGCGGGTGACAAACAGGCTTCTGTCATTCTTGAAGAGATAAAAGGTACTTTGCACGAAGCGAATGCACCATGGCTGTCTTACGGATTTCTGATCATCTTCGTCGGAATTATGCTTTCTGTATTTCAGCAGTTTGTTGGAATCAATGTGGTTCTTTATTACGCAGGAAATATCTTTCGCAATATGGGTGCCTCTACCGACAGTTCGTTATTACAAACTATTATTGTCGGAGCAGTTAACCTGGCTTTCACGGTAGTCGCAATTATGACTGTTGACAAATTCGGGCGTAAACCGCTGATGATTATCGGATCTATAGGTATGGGAATCAGTATGTTTGCTTTGGGATTGACTTTTTTTATGGGACAAACAGGCGGGATGCTGACCCCTTTGCAAGGTTATGCAGCACTGGCATTTATGCTAATCTATACTGCCGCCTTTGCAATGAGCTGGGGCCCGGTCTGCTGGGTGCTGCTTTCTGAGATTTTCCCCAATTCAATCCGTGCGGCCATGTCAATTGCTGTTGCCGCCCAATGGATTGCCAACTGGGTCGTTTCGCTTACTTTCCCGATGATGAACGACAATGTATGGCTAACCAACCAGTTTAACCACGGTTTTTCTTACTGGATATATGGAGTTATGGGTATTTTGTCAGCCGTATTTGTATGGAAAATGGTTCCTGAAACAAAAGGAAAAACCCTTGAGGCGATGGAAGGTTTGTGGTTGAAAAAAAAATAGCAGTTTAGTTCGCTTTACAGTTAAGGTATTTGATATATCTATACTAATCAGATATTTAACATCGGGTTAACTGATCCCTCAAAGAGTTATTTTCTTTGAGGGATTTCTGTGTCCGAAAGAATAATTATTAGCAATGGCAGGATATAAAATTAAGTTCATTCATTCTTTTTCCCATTAAACCTTGCCGGTTTAAATATGTCAAAGCGTAGTAAATCAATATTGAAATTCGTATTTATACATAAAAAAACATTGCAATTGCCGGATATTACTATCATTATTGTTAATTTCAGAGGATGGACCAGGCTTTCCCTTTGTCTTCATTCATTGAATGTTATTGAGGATGACAGGTTCTCTCGTGAAGTAATTATTATTGATAATCATTCCGATGATGGAATGATTACAAGCTTTCAGCAATTATATCCGAAGTTCAAATTTATTGTGAATTCTGGGAACAACGGTTTTGCAAATGGCTGTAATCTGGGAGCAATGAATAGTCTGAGCCCATTTTTACTTTTCTTAAATCCGGATACAGTTGTGAGCGGCGATGCAATCTTTGCGATGCTGTCTGAATTGCGGATAAGGAGAGCATTCTCAATTGTTTCGTGCCGGCAAGTTAAAACAGATGGTTCAGAGGAACGTCCCTACGGAAAATATTTATCTCCTTTCAACCTGACAGGGTGGCTTCGGGCTCTCAATAAAATTGCATTTTGGAGAGAAAAAGAATTGTTCATTCAGACCGATGATTATATTTATCCCGATTGGGTATCCGGATCTGTTGTCATGATGAACAGAGAAAATTTCCATGAATTGGGCGGGTGGGACGAAAGCTTTTGGATGTACTTCGAAGATGTTGATTTATGCAGAAGAGCAAGACACGCAAACGGCGAAATTGTTCTTCTAAAATCTGTCAGCGTAGAGCACAATCACGGAGGATCATCGAGGATAAACAAAAAAGTTACCGCCTTAACAAAAGCGGAGGTAAATATCTCGCGACATATCTATATTTCAAAACACGAATCAGGGTTTAAGGCTGTCTATATGCACCTTTTTCTAATCGTTAATAACCTTATTCTGGGATTTCTTCCGGCGATTGCAGGAACTGTATTTTTCTTTATTAAAAGTTTGAACACTTTCTCCCAAACCTATTTTCAATTATTACTGTCTTATTTCAATGTGCTCAAAAAAGGAACATGGTTAAGTAAACGGGCTCTTAATTTTGTGAAAATCAGCAGCCAGTAGAATTATTAAATTCAGATAGCCTATATTAAGGATTTGTATAGCCTAATCAGCCGTTCAGCCACCAGTTTATCGCTGAACAATTCAGCATTTTCAGCTCCTTTTTTGATTAATTCTTCTCTCAACTGATTGTCTGACAAAGTCCTTGAGATTACTTTGCCGATCTCTGAAATATCTCCTGGGTTGACATAAAGGGCTCCTTCACCGCCGGCTTCAGGTAAACTGCTTATATTTGATGTAATGACAGGGCATCCCGACGCCTGGGCTTCGAGAACAGGAAGTCCGAATCCTTCAAAAAACGAGGGATAAATCATCACTTTTGCCATTTGATAGATCGTGCGGAGCTCATTGTCAGTAGTATGATGCAAGAAGATAACCTGTTTTTGCAAACCTGATTTAAGAATAAACTGGTAGAGTTCATTAATATACTCCGTGGCTTTCCCAATAAAAACTACCGGAGTCGCTATTTTTTCGTTGAAGATGCCCTGAAGAATAGAGAGCTGATTTTTTCTTCGCTCAATTGTTCCGACATTGAGAATAAATTCGTTGGGAAGATTGAATTTTAGCCTGATCAGTGACTTCTCATCCTTGGTTACACGATCGTAAAACAAGCTGTTGCATGATTGATAGACTACTTCAATTTTTTTGGGATCAATATTGAAATAACTAACCAGATCAGCTTTGGTTTGATTACTTATTGCAATAATTTTATTCGCCCGGTTGCACGAATTCCGGGTAATCGATTCATACATTCTACAGTCAAGTTTTTTAAAGTATTCAGGAAATCTCATGAAAATAAGATCATGGATTGTCAAGACTGATGGAATACCGGTTTTTCTGATACCAGAAGGCAATACATGACTAAGACCATGGAAAATCTCTATTTTATTGCATTTTAGCAATTCAGAACATTTATGCAATCTCCAGTACGATCTGAAATATTTCCATAAGAAAGAAACAGGCGTGATAACTTCTGTCGAGGCTGGGAGCACAAACAGTCCGGTCAGTTTGGGAGCAAAAAGTTTGTATTGATTTTCAGGATAGTATTTATTTAGCAAATTAATCGTATTCCGGCTATAGTTTCCTAGTCCGGAGAAATTTTGAAATACCCGTTTAGCTTCAAAGCCAATAATCATACCTAATCATTTTACAAGGCAAAAGTACCTTGTTTTATTCAGTTTGGTTCAATCATAGAATTGCAAGGTCAAAAGTAATAAAAAATTCATATTATGTATCGATATTGCTGCTGCTGAAACTTTTTCCCTTGTCATAATTAGTAAAGATTTTTTTATATTTTTGGGAAAAATCTGGGAGGGGATTTTAATTTGCATTTAAACTGCTTTGTGGTGATAAAAATTGACCCTCCATAAAGCTTTGTCCAACCAACGAAAGATTGGTCTTTGAGGATTCAAAGTAACCTTTAAAAAACAAATAATTTTCTGATGAAAGAAAAGAGTATGAACGAATTGCCTTTGATGAATGAAAACGAAGGCATCGTGTTGTTTTATCCGAACATGCCTGAAAATGCTGTTGAGGAGGTAGCCAAAGTTCTAAACTCACGCTGGATAGGGCAGGGGCCTAAAGTGGCTCAATTTGAGAAGGAATTCGAAGAGCGTTTTCTCAAAGACAATACTGCGCTTGCTGTCGGATCCGGTACTGATGCGTTACATCTTGCATATATCCTTGCAGGTGTTGGTCCGGGAGATGAAGTTATTGTACCGGTTTTTACCTGCACTGCAACTAATATTCCATTCTTGTATATGGGCGCTAAAATCCGGTTTGCTGATGTTGATCCTCTTACGCTCAATATTAATATCGAGCATGTCAGACAGCTGGTAAATGAAAAAACAAAGGCTATTGTGTGCGTGCATTATGCGGGTTTACCCTGCGATATGGATGAACTGATGCAAATCGCCAAAGCGTGGAATATCCCATTGATCGACGACGCTGCCCATGCGCTGGGTGCAACCTATAAAGGTCAGAAAATAGGCGAGATGACTGAATTTTCAATCTTTTCATTTCAGGCAATTAAACATATTACAACCGGCGATGGTGGAATGCTCACTATAAAAAATAAGGATCTGGTTGAAAAAGCCAAACGAATCCGCTGGTTTGGAATCGACCGGTCAGCCAAGCAAATGGGAAATTGGGAAAACGATATCTGTGAAGTAGGATACAAATATCAGATGAACGATATTTCAGCAGCTTTAGGCATAGCAGCCTTGGCTGAATTCGGCAAAACCCTAAAGCACAGGCAGTTATTGTTTTCGGAATACGAGCGTCTTCTCGCCGGAATTGACGGTGTAAAACTGATTGGAACCGGGGTGACTGATCGGGAACATGCCGCCTGGTTATGCACTATTCTTGTAGTGAGAAGACTTGATTTTATGAATAAACTACGCAGTTATAAAATTGAATCGAGTCAGGTTCATTACCGGAACGATCGCTACACCGTTTTCGGAGGCAGGCAATCCGACCTTCCAAATATGGATTCAGTTGAAGACAGGTATTTGGTACTTCCCTTGCATGGGAAAATGAAACTTGAGGATATTGGCTATATCAGTCAGGTAATTAAAAGCGGCTGGTAAAATTGGCAGCAGAAGGCCTGATAACAGTGAAACTTTCACTCAAGGTGAAGGTTTTACTATGGCTTAAATGCATCTTGTATTCTGTCTGCCATAGCTATTAAACCCGTAAAATCATTGAACATTAATCATTGAAAATTAATCATTGAACATTGATAATTTCTTAAATACCAATGCTCATACTAAAAATGAAATTTGTTCCGGCCTGAGGAAAATATCCATCCATCTTGTTCCTCTTCGCTTCGTAAAAATAGGAATAGACCCAGGCGTTGCTCTCGTATTGTTTATTAAAAATATTATTGATCAATAAATTAAATTTCAAAGGCGAAAATAGTTTTTGTTTTATGGTATAATCTATTTTCAGATTACTTATAAAATAGGCGTTCAGTTTTCTATCGCTGCTTGCTGTATTATCGATGAATTGCTTACCGACATAATTAGAAAGAAGTCCAATTTCTAAAGTATGGGAAGGTTTAAAAGTCAGGATGCTGCTGGCAGTAAGCTCCGGAGAAAAAGCAAGATCAGTTTTTCCGGTTTGAATGCTTTTTAGTCCACCATTATCCCAATCTACGACATATTCAGTAAAATCATTGATTTTATTCCGGCTGATGGTCGCATTGATGTTCCAATTGAAATTTTTGTAGAATTTAACTCCTGCCATCAATTCAATGCCAGTGCGATAGCTCTTGTCAACATTGGTCATTATGGCCGATCCTACATTATTGATTTGTCCGGTAAGAATCAGTTGATTGTTATAATGCATGTAGTAAAGATTAGCTCCCAGCATTAAGTTAGAAGATTTGAAAGTATATCCCATTTCAAAATCATTCATTGTCTCAAAAGTTGGCTGTTTTCCTGCCGGATCAGCATCCACAAAATTGTCGCGGTTTGGCTCACGGTTTGCATGACTGAAGCTTAAATAGGCCTCCTGATTTACTCCGGGTGTATAAAATAACCCAAACTTGGGATTGAAAAAATTATATTTATGATCTTGCTTAAGTGAGCGCTGGTTATCGTCAGTCCCGTCTATTCCATAATTGATATACCGGTACTGAAGATCTGTCGTCGCGTTTAGTTTTTCGGATAACGTGTAGCTGTATCTTGCATAAAGATTTTGATCTTTTTTCAAGCCTGTGCCCCGGTACCATTCATGATCTAAAATTGTATCACCTGTGATTTTTGTCCAGATTACTTTTCCAAAATGCCGGCCGTCATAAATATTTGAACCTCCACCTAATGTCAATGAATTGTTCCCCTGTTTATAACTTAGCGAGAAGATCATTCCATAAAAATCATTATCGAGCCACTTACGCCTGATCAGGTCGGTTTTGTCAATAGTGACACCATTAACGATTGGTTTTGCCATTTGATAATCGTCATAATTCTGATCGGTTTCATATTGTTCGTAATAGCCACGCCCATAGGTGTAAAATGCAGATGCATTGATATTTACAAATGCGTTGAATTTATGCGAATAATGGAGCTGATAATTGTCCTGCCGATAATGATCCACCTGATTTTTGTAGGTGTACAAATTATAGGTTCTGTTATCCGAATTGATCATATTTTGAGTTTGCTCCGCTGTGTAAAGACCATGCGCTTCATATTGGTTCATTCCGGCAAGATCGTTGTTAAGCCTCACCGAAGGAACCCCGTTCCATGCCTGATAAGTCTGCTCAAATCCGGAGAACAAGGTAGCTTTCAATATTGTATTTTCAGTAAAATAGCCCCCGGAGACGAAAAAAGATTTCATATCAGAAGCGCCACGGTCAATAAATCCGGCAGAAGTGATTTTTGAAATTGAAGCGTCAAATGCAAATTTTCCGTTGATCAGGCCTGTTCCTGCAGTCAGATTATTTCGAAATGTACTGAATGAACCGGCTGAAGTGCTATAACCGGCACTCGATTTGGGATTTAATTTGCTGGTTTGCAAATCGATGGTTGCACCAAAGGCAGCGGCTCCGTTTGTTGAGTTTCCAACACCCCGCTGAATCTGAATATTCTCGGCCGATGAGGCCAGATCGGGAATGTCGACAAAATAAGTGCTGTGAGATTCGGCATCCGACATGGGTATTCCGTTAATTGTTACATTGATCCGGTTCATATCGGTACCTCTGATCCTAAAACCGGTATAGCCTACTCCATTTCCGGCATCTGAAGTTGCCACAAACGAGGGCGTGTAATTAAGCAAATAAGGGATATCCTGCCCAATATTGGAATTTTGAATGGTCTCTTTCCCAATTGTCGTAAATGCCACAGGAGATTTTTGGCCCGCCCGCGATGCCGATATCAGTACTTCTTCGGTTAAAATGGAGGCAGGCTCCATTGCTATCTTTATGCTCGTTGATTCATTGAGCATTAAATTTTTGCTGAAATTTTCATACCCGATGTAAGTCGTTTTGAGGGTATATTCTCCTTTTCGCAGGTTTGTGAACTTGAATTCTCCGTTGAGCCCCGTTGTAGTCGCATTAAAAGTATTACCCACCACGACATTGGCACCAATCAGCGCTTCTCCTTTTTCATCTGTGACAATTCCTGTCAGTGAAAGTTGTGCGAAAACCATTGCTGAGAGCAACTGTAACGCAAAAAACAAACTTATCCCTTTCATTTTCAAATACTTAAAGTAAATTATAAAATAAAGGGTTCAACTCGACAGATAGATTTTTCATTTTCCCTTTCCGGCATTACCCGGACAGGTTCGATGGGTTTGATCTCAGCCCGTTCTTTTCAGGCACCCCTTTATTGTTTCGCCACAAAGGTAGATAAAAAAGTTTGGTAATTGGGAAAATTGCTGAAGATGAATTAATTTTCCTAAACAAATATTTTTCAGTATTCGTTCTGTTTTCTGACAGTTGTTAACTTTGTAAAATAATAATCGGAGCATGACAATTGATAACTATCCGTCTAAGCTTTTGGAAAATGCTGTGAATGAATTTTCTAAGCTTCCCGGAATTGGAAAGAAAACAGCGTTGCGATTGGTTTTGCATCTGCTCAAAAAAGAGATCGAAGAGGTCCGGCGATTCAGCAGAACATTAACTGTACTGCGTGAAGAGGTAAAACATTGCAGAATATGCCGGAATATTTCTGATACCAATCTGTGCAATATTTGCAGTAATCCCAAGCGTGATCATCGTGTGGTTTGCGTGGTTGAAAATATCCGCGATGTTATGTCTATTGAAAATACACAGCAATACCGGGGTATTTATCATGTGCTGGGAGGAATTATCTCTCCTATGGATGGGATTGGACCTGCCGATCTTGAAATTGATTCATTGATAGAACGGATTGGGAAAGGGGAAACCGATGAAGTGATATTTGCTTTAAGTACCACAATGGAAGGTGACAGCACAAATTTTTATATCTTTAAAAAAATCAAAGGACTCAATGTTAAAATCACCACACTGGCACGGGGGGTTTCGATCGGCGACGAGATTGAATATACCGATGAAGTTACCCTGGGGCGTTCAATCGTTAACAGGATGCTTTTCGAAAACTTTATTTGATTATTTAAATTAACCTTGCTGGTTTTACTCCATGAAAACGTATCTCTCCAACGATCTGGTCACTCTTAGAGCTATCGAACCTGAAGACATTGAATTGCTGCATGCCTGGGAAAACGATCCTGAAAACTGGGAAGTGAGTCATACGCTGGTTCCCTATTCAAAATATATTCTGGCGCTGTATATTAAGAATTCGGACCGGGATATTTACGAATCCAAACAATTACGTTTAATGATCGACACTGCTGACGGAAAAACTATTGGTGCAATCGATCTTTTTGAGTTTGAACCCTTCCATTCAAGGGCAGGAATCGGAATATTGATCCAAAATTATGAAGACAGGTCAAAAGGATTTGCCTCCGCAGCACTTGAACTCCTGATCGGCTATTGCTTTACAAAACTGAAAATTCATCAGTTGTATGCCAATATTCAAACAGAAAATACAAGAAGCATCAAACTGTTTGAAAAACATGGATTTAAAATTTGCGGAACTAAAAAAGACTGGCTTCTGACCGATTCCGGCTGGGTTGACGAAGTGATGATGCAATTGCTGGCCGTAGCAAAGGTCTGAAAATAAGTTCTTATTGTTATGTTCATTGATTATTGAACATTGACCATTGAACCATATTACATTGACAATTGATCATTGACTATTTATTTCCCTGTAATCCGGCATTTCAGCTAAAAAAGTATAGTTAAGCTGTTGCGGATCGAATCGGCAGCAATAATGATTAATGCCATTTGTAACAATGAGATAGCTGACTCTGAGTACCAGATTATAGCGGGCAATCTGATCAAAAGTCTGCTGCGATATTTTCACCTCCGGCGCTTTACATTCCACAACGACAAGCGGATTTCCTGATTTTGAAAACAATACAATATCGGTACGAAAATCATGCTGATTGATTCTCAGGGAGCGCTCAATGGCAACCAATGCAACGGGGAAATGCTTTTCTTCAGTAAGATAGCGGGCGAAATTTTGGCGAACCCATTCTTCTGGTGTCAGTGAAACCCACCGACGGCGAAAAACGTCAAAAATCAGCTTTTTTTCAAGCTTTTCCTTGATCCGGAAAGAATAGTGAGGCAGATTAAGTAACATTGATGATATTTTATCACTCAAAACTAATTTTTATTTTCAATTGAACCAAAAATCTGCAAAAACCAGATATTTTTGCATAAAATCAGTATATGAAAACAAAAGAAGAGATTGTAAAAAACTGGCTGCCTCGCTATACCGGAAGAGCATTGGAAGATTTTACACAGCATATCATCCTCACAAATTTTCAGAATTACATTGAGAATTTCGCGGAAAAATTTGGTGTCCCGATCGTTGGAGAGGATAAGACCATGCCTAACGCCAGCGCCAATGGTGTTACAATCATCAACTTTGGTATGGGAAGCCCCAATGCAGCTACAATTATGGATCTTCTGAGTGCAATAATGCCGGAAGCAGTGCTCTTCCTGGGGAAATGCGGAGGGCTGAAGCGAAAAAGCGAACTCGGTAATTTGATTCTTCCAATCGCGGCTATCCGCAGCGACGGTACTTCAAATGATTATCTTCCACCTGAAGTCCCGGCTTTGCCGGCATTTAGTCTTCAAAGAGCCGTTTCTTCCACCATTCGTGACCTCGGTCTCGATTATTGGACCGGCACCGTTTTTACAACCAATAAGCGAGTGTGGGAATATGACGAACGATTCAAAAAATACCTGGCCAAGACCAGGGCTATGGCGATAGACATGGAAACTGCAACGATATTCACAGTAGGTTTTTATAACCAGATACCAACAGGGGCTTTATTACTGGTGTCAGATCAGCCTATGATTTCGACGGGAGTTAAAACAGCCGCCAGCGATCAGGAAGTAACGCGTAAATATGTGAACCGGCACCTCGAAATTGGCATCGAAGCCTTAACAGAGATTATTAATCAGGGCAGGTCTGTTAAGCACCTGAAATTTTAATCAATATGGATTACAACCAGATAATTACTGATCTTAAAAATAAAAATTATTCGCCGATCTACTTTCTGGAAGGGGATGAGCCCTATTTTATGGATCAGATAAGTAATTTTGTTCTCGAACATGTGCTCACCGAGGATGAAAAGGGATTTAATCAAACAATTTTGTATGGTAAAGACCTTAGCATAGATGCCATCATGACCGCCGCAAAAAGATTTCCGATGATGGCCGAGCGGCAGGTTGTTGTCATCCGTGAGGCTCAGAATATCAAGAATATAGAAGATCTTGTCTCCTATGCGGAGAATCCTATGCGTTCAACTATTCTTGTGATAAGTTATAAGTACAAGACAATAGATAAACGGAAGAAACTGTATAAGGCAATTCAGAAAAGTGGTATTTATTTTGAATCCAAATCTTTGTATGAAAGCAATATTCCGGCTTGGATCGCAAAATATTTAAAAGAAAAGAATCTGGGCATAGATCCCCGTGCTGCTCAAATGATTACTGATTTCGTTGGTAGTGACCTGCAGCGAATTGTTAATGAGCTTGACAAAGTAACCATCTCATTAGTTCCCGGAACCAGCATACTGCCTGAGGATGTTGAGAAAAATATCGGAATCAGCAAAGATTTTAATGCTTTTGAACTTCAAAAAGCACTCGGGAAAAAAGATATACTTAAATCAAACAGGATTATCAATTATTTCATCGACAACGAGAAACAAAATCCGATGCCTGTACTTATGGGAATGCTGGTCAACTATTTCCGGAAAATCCTTATTTACCATGCACTGGAAAATAAATCAGACCGCTCGGCGATGGCTCAAAAGCTGGGCGTAAATCCTTATTTCTTAAATGATTACATCGATTCTGCCCGTAGCTATAGTCTGGATAAAGCTGTCAATATCATTTCAATGATGAGGGAGTACGATCTGCGCTCAAAAGGTGCCCGGGGAGGCAGCACCGCAAACGCCGATCTTCTGCGTGAACTTGTATATAAAATTTTACATTAAAATAAATGGGAACGATCACAATAATGCTGATTCTGGTAATTTCGTTAATTTCAGCTTATGCATTTTCGCAGCATGGTACTATGGCTCAGCTGCAGTTTAATGCCTACCAGATTTATCATCGCAAACAGTATTACCGTATAATTACTCACGCACTTGTTCATGCCAACTGGGAACACTTGATTGTCAATATGATTGTTCTCTATTCATTCGGTACTTTAGTCGAACGCTATTTTGGCATGTATTTTGGGAGTATTGGCACCTATTATTACCTGTTTCTTTTCTTTGGATCAGTTGTCTTTTCAACGCTTTGGTCGCTAATCAAACAGAAAAATAATCCTTACTATAATGCGGTTGGCGCCTCAGGTGCCGTTTCTGCAATTCTGTTCACAGCCATATTTTTCGATCCCTGGAACCCTATCTATTTTTTTGGTATTTTACCAATCCCGGGAATTATTTTTGGAGGATTATACCTCTATTATTCGTACTATATGAGTAATAAAAAAATGGATAATATTGGTCATGACGCCCATTTTCTTGGGGCAATCTTCGGGTTCTTTCTGCCGGTAATTCTTAGGCCATCTTTGTTGATGGGTTTCCTCGAATTGCTTTTCGGCCGCATGATACAGTAGACCCATCCGGTCATTTGAATAATTTTTTAAAGGGAATTGCATTAAATAAAATGAAAGGTGGTTATATACTTTATAATGGTAAGTTTCACCGCGAAAATGAACAATTATTCACGGGCGCTGATCTTTACAGACTAAATTCCGGTATCAGGGAGTCTTTTAGAACAGAGAACAATCTGGTGATGTTTGCCGCTGATAATTATAATTATCTTGTTAATTCATTGTTATCCATTGGTTTGCCTGTTCCCTCCGAATGGAATTTACCTCGTTTCGTCAGTGATGTATCCAGATTATTAAATAAAAACCACTATTTTTTGGCTGCAATGGCAATGATCCACTTCATACCAGGCATTTCAGGAACCGAATACGTTATGTCTTCAAAAGCCGTTGATGCCGGGTTCTATCCTGTAAACGAAAGTGCTCTGCTGATTGATTTCTTTAATGAAGGAGCCAAAGCACCTTCGATACTTCATTCTTATGAACCATCAAGCCGGAGTTTATGGGCATCCGCTGTACGGGCATCACTTTCGCTGTCAAAGCATAATTTAATCATTTCGAACAGCAGTGGTTTTGCCTGCGAATCGATCGGAGGAACATTTGGATATTTGAGCGGCGAATCGGCCGTTTTTCCGGGTCCTGACTCCCAAGGCTATTGCCCTCCAATTCTGGGAGTTGTCATGGAATGCGCGGAGAAATGTGGTTATAAAGTCATTGAAAATTCAGCAATAAGTCATGACGATTTGCTGAACGCCGATGAATTATTTTTAATTGATAATTGTATGGGAATCCATCCTGTTCTGGGACTCGAAAGCCGAAGATACTACAAAACGGCTACTGCTTTTATTGTTCAGAAATTAAGTGAATTAGCCAGATCGGGTGCTGCATATTCTTAAAAACCGGAGAACCATCCCGCTAGCTGGCCAAGGATAGTAGTAGCCTGTCCATAATAGTGGTTAGACATTGAACTTAATGAATGGTATTTTGTTCTGAATTAAAATCAGATAAAATTCCTCTAAATGAAACACCCATGAATCTGCGCTTCGCAAACACGAATGAAGATGACTCAGGTGT
>JBAXOA010000033.1:0-39187 GCA_037133495.1 Mariniphaga sp.
GAAAAACATGACGAAAAAAATTAAAAAAACGAATTTTTAGAACCTCCCTTAATATTTTTTACAATCAGAATAAAAAGCCGTTGCGATTATCCACCAGTACTTTGGATGACAAACTATTTCCTTTTCTCGAGGAACGAAATATTCAAATTGAGAAACTAAATTTATGATCTAAGTAATCGGAATATTTACTTACAAAAATTAAACATGGAAATATTTTTCTATGAACTTTACAGATAATCTTAAAAATAGATTACAAAAAAAAGGTCTTTCAGAAAAATCGATTCATAATAGAATTACGACCTATTATCGTTTTTCGGTGGTTTTATTTGTTATGTATGTTGTAATTATTTCTCTGCTTATTATTCAAGGTGAAACTAATAGGATCAATATAACACTTCTGATTTTATTGCTGGCTCAACTATTATTGTGTTTGAAATTTGTAATTTTATTCAGGAATTTTCGATGAAACCAGGTATTTTGTTGATCTTGATTTTTAAATTATTAATGAGTGTTATTTTTTTTTATTTATTTTATCGCCAATGGAGGTTTGGATATTTAACGCAATTTGAATATTTTTTAATGGCATTTTTCTATTTTTACTTTTCAATTTACTTCATCAGGCTGCATATAAAAACAAAAAGGGATAGCAGGACAACACATTTAGAAAAATAAAACACCCATGAATCTGCGCTTCGCAAACATGAACGAAGATAACACAGGTGTTCCATCAGGCAATTAAAAAACAAATTATCTTCTGATGAATAAATTATTTTTTGTGTCAAGATTATTGTCGGTTATTGTGTTTCTATACCTTGGGTATCGCTATTTTAAATATGAGCAATTTACGAAAATTGAGTATTTGTTTATTGCTCTCTTATTTTTTACGAATGCAGTAATCCTCCAGCAACAGCTAAGAAGTACAAATAGACAGATATAAATATAAAATATTAAAATTGAAGTGCAAATTGCATAATGATAATGTAGTTCTCATGAAATACATCGTATTGATATTTAAATTGATAATTGTGATTCTTCTGTGTTATATTATTTACAGACATGCATGTAATTCAATAGTAACACAGTTTGATTCCCTGTTAACCATTATAGTCTACAGCATTATTTTTATTGGAATAATATTACAGCTCGTTAAATATTACAAAAGAAAAGACTCAAATTCAAAACCCTAAAAAATCCAATTTGCCTGTTCCTGCATAAATTTAGAGAACCGTCTTTAAATACTAAGTTATAGGAATGAAATAATGCCGTGTTTTCTCAATCGACTTTAAAAAAAATAAAATTAAAAAATGCCACCAAAGCACCAAGTCACCAAAAAAGCACCAAGGCTTTGTCGTAGACTTTGGTGTCCGTCGGATGACGGATGGTGGCAAAAAGGATTTTCATAGATCTCGGGTTTTAAAACTGAAATGCGCCATCAATTTATTCTCATTACTTTTTCACCTCCTGTAAAAACTATCAAAGTGGCACAGTGAAGTAAATTACCACAGATCCATCCTGTCAAATCAAAGAAATTGAAATGAATGTTAATAAATGTTCCTGTTCTTCCATTCCTCTTTTAAACCTTTTGATTCAAATCGTGTCGAATCGTAGTTGGAAATAAGATTCCATCGTAAACCAGTAACACCTTTGAACAGTGAAAATTGAGATCAACGGATTAAATAAGGTCTACCCAAACGGAAATCATGCATTGAAAGATGTAAGTATGACCATTGAGAACGGAATGTTTGGGCTGTTAGGACCTAATGGCGCGGGCAAATCGAGTTTGATGCGTATCCTAGTCACACTTGCTAAACCATCATCCGGTCAGGTGCTGGTCAACGGACTCGACCTTCAAAAAAACAGAAAAGAAATACGCTCGATGTTAGGCTATCTGCCTCAGGATTTTCGGTTTTTTGCAAAATTGCGTACTTATGAGTTTCTCGATTATATTGCCCGGTTATCGGGGATGAACCAATCGTCGAAAAGAAAAGATGCAGTTGAGAAAATGCTCGAAGAAGTGGGGTTGTATGAAGCCCGAAACCGTTACGCCAATAATCTTTCTGGGGGTATGAAGCGACGGTTAGGCATTGCTCAGGCACTCATTGGTGATCCTCAGATTATTATTGTCGATGAGCCGACCACAGGACTCGATCCCGAGGAACGTATTCGTTTCCGTAACCTTCTAACCCGTATCAGCGAACGCGATGTCGTCATTATTCTTTCTACACATATTGTTGGTGATATTTCGAGTACCTGCACCGATATGGCATTAATGAGTAAAGGACTCCTTGCCTTTAAAGGTTCTCCGGAACAGCTGATCTCTCAAGCCCGGAACAATGTATGGCGTATCGATGCAACCGATACCGAATACCACGAAATTCAGGATAAATACCCGATAATTTCCTCTATTCCATCAGAAAATGGCTGGGAAGTACAGGTAGTTTCCAAAAGTATAAATGGCTATGCAGGTGAGCAGATTGAACCAAATCTCGAACATGCCTATGTGAATTTTATGGAGAACGAACTCAATCAACACTGGCATGAGATATAATGCTGAATGTTTTCGCGGCTTCCTGTCATATTCAATTCATTTAATTCATTAAATTATTTTTCGGATGAAAGCAATTCACAATATTTTGACGGTATCAAAGTATGAGTCAAAAACACTTTTTAGAAGTTGGTTTTTCAGGATCTTTAGCATTCTGGCACTCATCTTTGTTTTCTTCTTTAATATGTTTACACAAACAAGCATAGGCTTTCCAAGCGGGGATATGGTTGCTCTTCCTTCGATGATTCCGTTTACAAACCTGTATATCATTAATATAGCACAGGCAATAATTGCAGTTTTTCTTGCCTCCGATTTTCTTAAACGCGATAAAAAACTTGATACGACTGAAGTTATTTACATGAGGTCGATGACCAATGCAGATTATGTAATCGGAAAAACCATTGGAAACGTCTGGGTCTTT
Source organism: Mariniphaga sp. (assembly GCA_037133495.1). Taxonomy (GTDB): domain Bacteria; phylum Bacteroidota; class Bacteroidia; order Bacteroidales; family Prolixibacteraceae; genus JAAFHB01. Next base: position 2,967 of record JBAXOA010000033.1, read on the forward strand.
TTTGTCTTGAATTTTATTGCATTGGGCATGGTCGCAGTTTTCAATCTTGCCTCTCCTTACACTCAATTTCTGGCAGCACCTTATATTTATTATTTTTTCCTGATTAGTTTTCCGACATTGATTTTCATCCTTGGCTTCTCCTTTTTTCTGATGTCGGTAATTAAAAATCAGGCAGTTACGTTTGTGATTTTACTGGGTTATATCGCGGCTACGCTTTTCTATCTTCAGAATGTATATCACTATCTGTTTGATTATATGGCTTTTCACCTGCCAATGACCTTCTCCGATTTTGTTGGTTTCGGATTTCTTAAAGATATTTTGATTCATCGCGGAATCTATTTTTTCCTTGGCCTTGGATTTATTGGTCTGACCATTTTACTCTTACAACGTCTGCCGCAGTCACCGGTCATCCGCAAGATCACCATGGTGTTTAGTTTCGTTTTTCTGTCTCTTGGTATTGGTTTAGGAGTAAAATATATCAGTAACATCAATGCCGATGATACCCATCGGGCTCAAATGCTGGAGATTAATAACAAGTATGCAGCTTCTCCCGTTGTTCAGATAAAAAAATGTGACTTGAATCTTGAACACCTTGGTGAAGGAATTGGAGGTGAGGCAGAACTGACTTTGGAGAATCAAAATAGTGAACCGATGCGGGAGATTATCCTCACGCTTAATCCCGGTCTTGAAGTAACAACTGTTAGCGGAGCAAAATTCAGCCGCGAAATGCAGATCATTAAAATCACTCCTGATGCTCCTTTGCAGACAGGCAGCGAGTTGAAAATTAAGGTATCCTACAAAGGTACAATCGATGAAACGTTTTGTTACCTTGATATGAACCGCGAAAGGTTGGAATTGTGGTTGAAAAGAGGCAACGGGATTGCAGATAAAAAGCACGCATTTATAAAATCTGATTATCTTTTGCTTACCCCGGAGACACGGTGGTATCCAACAGCAGGGATTAGTTATTCTACAAAAGGTTTAAAATGGCTGACGATGCAGTTCGTTGACTTTCATCTTAAGGTGAAGACACAGAATGGATTGAAAGTAATCTCTCAGGGTAAACCTACCGATGAAGGTAATGGAGTTTTTGATTTCGCTCCCGAAAATAAATTGCCGCAAATGTCAGTAGTTGCAGGCAGATATATGTCTCGTACCATTGATGTGGATAGTATCAAATACACATTAAATTTTCTGGCCGGCCATAATAATTTTGATCCCTTTTTTAAAATTTTAAAGGATTCCATCAAACCTGTTATACGCGATCTGCGCAAAACCTGGGAAGCGAAGGTGCGCTTTACTTATCCATATCAAAGATTGAATCTGGTTGAGATACCAGTACAGTTTTGTTCCTTTAGCCATGTCTGGTCTGGGGCAGGCGAACAAGTGCAACCCGAAACCGTGTATCTTCCCGAAGGTGGCTTCAAGCTGTCCAGTACCAATTTTGCAGAATCGAAAAGATTTGCCGAGCGGATGGGAAGTCATGATAACCAGACAATCAGTCCCAGAGAGACAGAAGAGAATTACTTTAAAAGATTTGCGAATGAAGTATTATTGAGCAGTAAAACTTCTCCAATGCGGATGGGAGGAGGAGGCCCTGGCATCCGTATCGGTGGCCCCTCTGTGACAGTGGAGGAAAATAATCCATATTTTATTTTTCCCAATTATTACACATTCGTCTCCTATTTAAAATCTGATGAATATCCGATAACTAACCGGGCCATTGAATCTTATCTTTCGAAGGCAGCCACCGAAACGGGGAATCCATTTATGCGCAATATCGCAGGTTTATCAGATACCGAGAAAGGAAATATTGCCTTGCAGGATGCTTCTTTTGCCGAAATACTCGATAAGCAAGATGACCCGGATGTAATCAATAATGTGATCCTAACAAAGAGCGGGTTCCTTTTTGCTCTAATGAAAGGTGCCGTAGGACCTGATAAATTTGATGAGTTTATCCATAAATTCATTGAAGGAAAACGGTTTCAATCCTATTCAATGAATACGTTGAACGAACAGTTAAAAAGTTCTTTCAGCATGGATCTAAACCAATACTTGCCTGGTTGGTACAATTTGAAATCGCTGCCGGGATATGTTGTCACGAAAATCGTAACCTCAAAACTAAAGAAGGACGATCAGATTAAAACAATGGTTTCTTTTGTGATCACCAATACCGAAAACGATCCGGGAGCTGTCTCAGTTTCATTCAGAATGGGTGGCGGAAGTCGCGGTGGCGGTGGTGGTTTTCGCATGCGTGGCGGCGGCGCTGATGATAATATTGAGAAGACAGTACTCATTAGCGGAAAGACTTCGAAAAAGATTACGTATCTGTTCAACCGCGAACCCCGGTCTTTAACAGTCAATACTTATGCCTCTCATAATATTCCATCAAGTATTACTCAGCAATTTGGCAAAATAGAGATTGACGAAAAATTGCAGGCCACTGACGCAGAAGATGTTATTGCGTATACTGAGGGTATTGAACCAAACGAAATCATTCAGGATAATGAAGATCCCGGATTTAAGGTGAGCAAACCAAGGTCGAACAGTTTGATTCAGCGGATATTTCGCCCTGAAGAAAGCGCTGCAGAAACGGCACTCAAAAGCCAGAATTTCAAATATAAAGGACTGGTTAGCTGGAATCCGCCTGTTGAATGGACACTTACTACCAGTGAACAGTTCTACGGAAAACAGATAAGGTCGGCTTATTATCTGAAAGGTGGAACCGGCGATCGTAAAGTAACCTGGAATATTCCAATTAAGTCACCGGGATATTATAAGGTTTTGGCTTATATTCCGAAAATCAGGATGGGTTGGATGCATGATGACTATACAGATGAGGACTATCATTTCACTGTATTTCATGACGATGGATCCGATCCGCAGATTGTTGTTATGAAAGAAGGCGATATGGGGTGGATGGAAATCGGGTCGTACCATTTATCACCGGATACCGTTAAAATCGAACTTACCAATCTGTCGAAGGCAAAGACGGTTTATGCTGATGCTATTAAACTTATTAAAGAAAATTAACAGAATCTAAAATAAAATGAAGAAACAGAAATTTTTCCTGCTAATGCTGTTTTCACTCTTGCTAAATCAGGTGAAAGCGCAATCAATTGTTACGCTCGAACAGGCAATGGATATGGCCAGCAAAGGAAGTCCAAGTTTACAGAGTTCGTTGTACAATCTCGAACGCACGACAGAGACGCTAAATGCTCAAAGAGCAGCGCTGAAGTCGCAGTTATCATTAAACGTAAATCCTATGGAATACAGCAATAGCCGTAAATTCGATACGCGTTTGTCGCAATGGTTTACGAATAAGAGTCTGACTACCTCGGGAACAGTCAGAATCGATCAGCCAATTCTTTATACAGATGGTAAGATTTCGCTGATGAATCAGTTTGGATGGCAATCAAATACATCTGAAGTGCAGGGAATTACAAATGAAAATAAAACTTACTTTAATAATCTGAACTTAAGTCTTACCCAGCCGCTTTTTACGTATAACAGGACTAAAACACAGATTAAAACGCTTGAACTTAACAACGAAAATGCAATGCTTAGTTATTCGATGCAGCGTTTAGCTCTCGAAAAGAATGTTTCGCAGTATTTTTATAATGTGTACCTGGCTCAAATGAGCCTGAGCATCAAACAGGAGGAACTAACGAATACTCAAAAAAGCAACGAAATTATAAAAAATAAAGTTGAAGCAGGACTCGCTGCCAAAGAGCAGCTTTACCAGTCGGAGGTGAATCTTTCAACCTCAGAATCCAGTGTAGAATCGGCGCGTGTTTCTCTTGAAAGTGCAAAAGATATGTTTAAGCAGTATATTGGCATGGATATCTTTAGTGAAATAACCGTAATGACAGATGTTTCTGTTACGCCAATTGAGGTAGATGGTAAAAAAGCGCTTGAGCATGGTCTGGCCTCCCGCATGGAATTAAGACAGCGTCAGATAAGTGTTGAAACTTCACAATTTGATATGTTGGCGGTTAAAGCAACAAATGAGTTCAAAGGGGATATGACACTATCAATGGGGTTAGCGGGAGATAATCCGTCACTGGGGAATATTTTTGATAAATCAACACAAAGTCCTCGCGTTAGTTTGGGTTTTAATATTCCCGTTTTCGACTGGGGCGAACGAAAAGCACGTATAAGGGCCCAGGAAGCAGTGATTAATTCCCAAAAACTTAATCTTTCAAATCAAGAGACGCAGATTAAACTGGATATCCGTCAGGTGATACGAAACCTCAGTAATCTGAAAAACCAGATTGGAATTGCACTTCAAACCCAGAAAAATTCACAACTTACCTATGATATTAATCTGGAGCGCTATAAAAATGGTGATCTTACAAGTATGGATCTGAACTTATATCAGGTACAACTTTCCAATAATAAGATGTCTTACGCTCAATCGCTGATCAACTATAAAATTGAGTTGCTCAACCTTAAAATACAATCGCTATTTGACTTTACTACAAAAGAAGCGGTTGTTCCGGAGAAATTTATCAAGGAATTTCAGTCAGGTTTCAATAAATAATTAATCAAAATAAAACAGCATATCATGGAATTTAAATTTAAAAGAAGTAGCAAGTGGATTTTGGTCGCATTATTACCGTTTATGGCTGCATGTGGCAACCCGGGAAGTCAGCTCAATAACGAACTAGCTGTTCCCGTGTCTGTTCTGGATGTTGTTAAGAAACCTATCATTCAATATATCAGCACGACAGGAACAGCGACTGCCGCCAGTCAGGCAACACTTAGCACTGAAATGGCCGGAATTTATCGTTCACAGAAAAATCCGAAAACCGGAGCTGAATTTAAACTTGGAGATATCGTAGATAAGGGACAGGTGCTAATCAGACTTGAAAATCCTGAAACACAAAATAGTATAGCAATAGCTACAAAAAAGTTAAATCTTGATATTTCTGAATTGGAGAATCAAAAACAGAAATCGCTTTATGAAAAAGGAGGAGTCACATTACGCGAATTGAAAAATTCTGAAGTGGCGCTTGCTCAGGCTAATACGGATTATGAGAATGCCAAAATACAACTTGCTAAGATGGAAATTATTGCTCCTTTCCGTGGTGCAATAGTCGATTTACCGCAAATTACAAGCGGAACACATGCAAATGCAAATACAGCAGTTGTAACGCTGATGGATTATAGCAAATTGATGATGGAGATTAACTTACCCGAAAAGAATATTACCACAATCCATGTCAGTCAGGATGTATCAATAACAAATTACACGTTGCCAAAAGATACGCTCAAAGCAAAGATAAATGAACTGTCACCTGTCGTAAGTACTGAAACACGAACATTTAAGGGCCGATTGGTAATCGATAACGGGGAGTTGAAACTTCGCCCGGGAATGTTTGTAAAAGCAGATATCGAAGTAGCAAGACGCGATAGCGCGATCGTGATTTCAAAGGAGATTATCGTTTCTGGCAACAGAGGAAAAACTGTTTATGTTGTCGAAAAAGGCGCTGTTCGCGAAAGGGTCATCACTACCGGACTCGAAACTGAATCTTTTGTAGAGGTGATTGAAGGCCTGAAGAAGAACGAACGGGTGGTCGTAAAAGGTTTCGAAACGCTTAGAAATAACTCCAAGGTTAAGATAATTAATCAATAATTCAATGTGCGTTTAGTAAGAATATATTGGTGATCAAGAAATTAAATATATAATCGCGAATGAAAAAACTGACTTCTTTTGCAGTCAATTTCCCTGTTACAGTGTTAATGGCTATTTTGGGAATACTGCTCCTGGGAGTAATCTCTTACCAGAAACTGGGGATTGACCTATTCCCGGACCTTACTTCTCCAAGGGTTTTTGTGGAGATTAAATCGGGAGAGCGACCTCCGGAAGAGCTGGAGAAGTTGTTCGTGGAGAAAATTGAAGCAGTAGCTACCAGGCAGAGCGGAGTACTGGAGGTATCGTCTGTTACACGAACCGGCTCAGCCCAGATCACTGTCGAATATGCCTGGAATAAGGATATGGATGAAGCCTTTCTCGATCTTCAAAAGGCCTTAACAAGCTATTCGCAGAATTCGCAAATTGATGCGCTTACAATTACGCAGCATGACCCTAATACCCAGCCTGTTGTGATCGTTGGTCTCTCTCATGAGACGATTAAAGATATGAATGAGCTGAGAAAGGTGGCCGTAAATTATATTCGTAATGAACTGGTCCGTCTGGAAGGGATTGCTGATGTAGAGTTATCGGGTATCGAAGAGAACGAGGTCAGAATTGACACTGACCCTTATAAGCTTGAAGCATATAATATTACGGTAGAACAGCTCTCGTCAAAAATTCAGGCATTCAACCGGAGTATTTCAGGAGGAACAATCTCCGAAACCGGTTTGCAATATGTCGTTAAAGGAGTTAGTCTGTTGCAACAGAAAGATGACTTTGACAACCTGATTATTGGATATCAATCTCCCGTTGCGGGCAGTACAACAGCCGAAAAAACAGCAACCTATCTGCGCGATGTCGCAACGATCAGTTTTGCCAACAAAGAACCTGTAAATATTGTACGCATCAACGGAGAACGGTGTCTGGCCCTCTCAATCTTTAAAGAAACCCGCTACAATACCGTTAAAGCGGTCGAAGATGTTCAAAAGGCACTTGTAAGTATTACCAAAGCCCTTCCGGGTTACAAATTCACCCTGGTTACCAATCAGGGAAATTTTATACGTACAGCTATAGATGAAGTACAGAATACGATGATCATCGGAATTATTCTGGCTATTATTATCCTTTTCATCTTTTTGCGTAAGATTGGCACAACGCTGATCGTCAGTCTCGCTATTCCGATTTCAATTATCGCAACCTTCAATTTAATGTATTTCAATAATTTAACATTGAATATCATGACTCTTGGAGGACTTGCACTTGGAGCCGGAATGCTGGTGGACAATGCAATTGTTGTTATGGAAAATATCTTCCGTAATCATGAGTTGGGAATGTCCGCAAAAGAAGCTGCAATTGTTGGAACTGCCGAAGTTGGAGGGGCTATCACCTCGTCAACGCTCACGTCGATTGTTGTATTCCTGCCGATTGTATATATCCATGGTGCATCAGGTGAATTATTTAAAGATCAGGCCTGGACTGTGGCATTTTCGCATTTTTCCTCTCTCTTCGTGGCTATATTCCTGATTCCGATGTTGTATCATCAGTTTTTTAAGAAAAAAGGAATTCAGGCACCTAAAGGAGCCAAGTTTGCAGGATATGGTAATTTTATTGCCGGATTGCTGCCTCACGGATGGGTAATCACCATCATATCATTCGTTTTGATGGGATTGTCATTCCTGCTTATTCCCTATATCGGAAGTGAATTTATGCCCAAGACCGATAGTAAGGAGTTCACTATTAATGTGAAAATGTCTGAAGGAACTTCTCTTGAGCGAACATCCACAGCTGTAAGCTCCATTGAAAACATGCTTAAGGAGCTTTTGGGGGACGATCTTCAGTCGGTCTATTCCAAAATTGGTCCGTCAACAGAAACCACAACCTCAGCCACTACAGTCTACGAAGGCGAAAATACTGCGGCTGTAAAAGTTATTCTTAAGCCATTGAGTAAATATTCAGCAGCGCAGGTCGTAGCTACTGTGTCGAAGTGGTATACGGAAAATCCTCAGTTCAAAATCACTTTTACACAGGATGAGACTGCATTGCAAAGTATTCTTGGTACCCAGGATGCTCCGATAGTTGTTGAAGTGAAGGGTCTTGATCTTGATGTGATCAAACGGATTACAAAGGAAGTCGAAACTTCGGTAAAAGATATTCCCGGAATGTATAACGTACAAACCAATATGGAAGGTGGTTATCCTGAAATCAATGTCACTGTTGATCGTTTCAGAGCTGGTTCTTATAATCTTGCCGTGACGGATATTGTCAATCAGGTTACTGCAAAGCTCAAAGGTCAGAGCGCCGGTCAGATGGATAAGGACGGTGAATTACGCGATATAACGATACATGTTCCAAAAATTGGCGTGTCAGCCCTTGGGGATATGATTATTAAAAACGGGACTTCTGTAATCAGACTCTATGAAGTGGCCAAACTTACTCAAACAATTGCTCCGACTGAAATTTACAGACGGAATCAAAGCCGTATAGGCAAAGTTATGGCTGAGCTCGACAAGGACAAACCACTTGATAAAGTGGTAGAGGCTATTCAGGCAAAAATTGCACCAATGGTTTTGCCTGCCGACTACTCGATCAAAGTTACCGGCGAAGAGCAAAAGAGACAGGAGTCTATGAATAACCTCCGTTTTGCGCTTCTGCTTTCCATCGTATTGGTATATATGGTTATGGCAAGTCAATTCGAATCGCTGGTACATCCTCTTATAGTGTTACTTACAATTCCATTTGCCATTGTCGGAACAATCATTCTCTTTTTCCTGATGGGACTAACCTTTAATATGATGGCACTTATCGGGATTATCATGCTGGGAGGAATTGCAGTAAACGATTCGATCATCCTTATCGACCGAATCAATCAATTGAGAATGCTGGGAATGGAGAAACGACTGGCTATTTCACTTGGAAGTCAGCAGCGGTTAAGGCCGATTCTGATGACCAGTATTATTACTATAATCGCATTGTTGCCTCTTACTATTGGGTTTGGAGAAAGCGCTTCTTTGCGTTCACCAATGGCTTATGCCGTTATTGGCGGTATGATAACGAGTACTTTATTGACACTTTTGGTTATTCCTTGTGTATATGACATAATGACCAGCAACAAATCATTAAAACCGGAGGAATAACCTCACAATCGGGAATCGATGAAATATTTGGACAAAACAGCGACAATTCAACCGTAAATCCGGAAACATAAAACTTATGAATTTTATTATAAACAGAAAGGTTTTAATCAGCATGCTTTTCTTCGGGTTAAGTATGATGGGATATTTTTCGTGGAAGAATCTCTCCATGGAGCTTTTCCCGAATGCTGAACTTCCGATGCTCTATGTGCAGATATCCAGTCAGTTGGAAGTAGACCCGAAATATATGGAGAGCCAGGCGATTATTCCGCTCGAAGGAGCAATCGGTGCACTCCAGGGAATCCAGAATATGGAATCTACCGCCGAGTCAAGACGCGGATCTATCATGATTGAATTCAATAAAAACGTCAACTTTAAATATACCTATCTTAGGGTGCAGGAGAAAGTTGATGAGATTAAGGCTTCTCTTCCTGAGCAATTTAGGGTGACAGTTGTGAAGGTTGACCTCAATCAGATGAAGAATCAGTTTATGCAGCTGCAGGTATTGGGAGGGGGAGATGTTGACCGGGTGCGCGATATTACTGATCTCAAAATTAAAACAGAACTCGAAAATGTCGACGGCATAGCCGGGGTCAATGTCTTTGGTGGTCATGAGAAATCCGTTGAAATTCAGCTTGATATGGATGTCTGCGAAGCTTATCATATCACCGCGGCCACAATACGGAATAAAATAGCTCAGAATTACAAGGCAAGAGCTTTCGCCGGAAATGTGTATGAGTCCAAGAAAGAGTATTTTGTTCAGGTCACATCCGAATTCGATGATCTGAAAGAGATTGGGAACCTGGTGATTGCAACTAGTCCAATCTTACTTAAAGATGTTGCAAAGGTCTATTTCGGAACAAAACAAGAGACGTCCTATTCTCGTGTAAATGGGAAAAATTCGGTGTCCATCACGCTGGTAAATGACGCCCAATCAAATCTTATTGATTTATCGCACAAGACGTTAGCTGTAATTGCCAAGCTAAATGCAACACTGGCATCGAAAGATGTTCAGATCAAAGTTCAGAACAATGCCGCTGATACAATGGAAAAGAACCTCAATCAGATTGGTGAGCTTGTATTGGTAGGAGGACTTTTGGCTATTATGGTCCTTTGGATATTTTTGAAGAATTTTCAGCTTGTCTCAATTATTGCATTGGCCATTCCTATTTCTGTTCTTACAGCTTTCAATGTTTTTTATGGCGCCAACATTTCCATAAATAGCTTGACGTTAGTGGGAATGGCGCTGGCAGTAGGGATGCTGCTCGATAACAGTGTGGTAGTACTGGAAAATATTTATCGATTGCGTGGACTCGGAAAATCACCGCGGGAAGCCGTGGTGCAGGGAACCATTGAAGTGTGGCGTTCAGTATTTGCTTCTACTCTTACTACCGTTACTGTTTTTCTCCCTTTTCTCTTTTCAAATAATTTTCTCATAACGCTTATCGGCAAAAATGTAGGAGTATCTATTATCTCTACCCTCTCCATCTCACTGATGGTGGCAACGTTACTTGTTCCAATGATGACTTTTGCTTTCCTGAAACGAAAAGGGAGCGAAAACCTGAGCTTTAACGTTGTCTCAACGAGAAACAAACTGGTTCAGGCTTATGTGATGCTGATGAAATATTCTTTGCGAAAACCGGCGCAAACTATTGTGGGAGTACTGATCTTTTTCTTTGTTTCAGTTTTTCTCTGTCTTGCCGTGAGTATGAATAACCTTACCCAAGTGGAGACCAAGGCCTTCAGAATCAGCGTTACAACACCGGTAGGCACAACCATTGAAGCTACCGATAAAATAGTGTCGATGATTGAGAGCAGGATAGATACCCTTGCCGAAAAGGAAGATATTACCAGTAATATTCAGGCAGAAAGTGCTACAGTTAATGTGTTGCTTAAAGAGAATTTTAAGAATATAAGCAAACGGACCATCGCCCAGATTCGTGATGATGTCCAGAAAAGGGTTGTAAATATTCCCGGAGCTGTGATCGATATTGCTGATGCTTCCGAAACAACTACCAGTTCCGGAGGTGGAGGTGGTGGAGGAGGTGCCCGCCAGAGCAGCGGAGGAACCGGAAGTATGATGAAATTATTGGGCGTAGGTTCAGCTCAGGAGCGGATACAGATTAAAGGTCAGGATTTTGATGTGATGAAAAATGTAGCCAGCGATCTGCAGTATTATCTTGAATCGTTGGAGTCGATGAATCGGGTTCGGGTCAGTTATTCGGATAACCGGCCAGAGGTGCATCTTCGTTTTCATCCGCTGATAATGAGTGAAAACAGTATTTCTCTTGCTAATGTTGCGGGTGAGCTCAACTCTTTCAGTAAGGAAATAAATACCAATATTAAGTTCAAACAGGGAACCGACGAATATGATATCCTGATCAAGGAGATGCCTAAGCTTGGAGTAACCCTTGAGCAGCAAAAGAAACCGCGGACAATGTTCGATCTGCGAACACTCCCGGTACCTGATACCAAAGGCGGCCTGCACGAACTTCAGTCAATAAGTGAGATCATTTATTCTTCCGGTTACGCTAATATCACAAGAGTCAACAGGGAAAAACAAATCGAGGTAACCTATTCATTTGTTGCAGCTGCTCAGGATTCCAAGGACTTATTGACATCTTACCGGCAAGAAGTGGATCAGGTAGTCGGAAGCTATAAATTACCTTCCGGCATTGCAGTTCAGGTGATTCATGAGGAAGATGAGCTGAAGGATTTTTACTTCCTGATCCTTGCTGCATTTATCCTTATCTTCATGATCCTTGCTTCGGTCTTTGAATCGTTGGCCACACCTTTTGTGCTGATGTTCTCAATTCCACTTGCGGCAATTGGCTCATTTGTGGCTCTGATCCTTACCGGAAATTCCCTCTTTAGCGCTAATACATTGATCGGATTCATCATATTAATCGGTATTGTTGTAAATAATGGCATTATTCTGATTGACTATACCAATATCCTTCGAAAAAGGGGATTCAGAACAGAACGGGCACTCATTGTTGCCGGTATGTCACGTATCCGTCCTATTTTAATCACTGCAATCGTTACAATAGTTGCAATGCTTCCACTGGCGATGGGTGATAACGAATATGTTGGAGCAATAGGCGCTCCGTTTGCTATTACTGTTATCGGAGGGTTAAGCATGAGCACCTTGCTTACATTAATATTTATTCCAACATTCTATTTCGGTCTCGAAAATGCAATCCTTTGGATGAAAGGATTGTCCCTTAGAACCAGAATTATACAAATGGTACTCTTTGTTGCAGGTACCTATTTGATATACAAACATGTTGATGCTTTCCTATGGCAGATGCTCGATACCATTGCCTTGGTTCTTGTTATTCCCGGCTCGACCTGGTTTATCATGAACAGTTTGCGCAAAGCAAAAGAGTCAGTGATCGATCCTAATGAGCCAATACATATTACAGTACAGAATCTTGTGAAAATATACGACTGGGGAAGTCGTTTTAAAAGAGAATGGATAGGTAACAAAAATATTCGTGAGAGGGCCGGCCAAATTAAGTATTATCGTAGCTGGAAAGACTTCGATGACTTTATATGGGAGATACCTCTGCTTGGTTTTCTGTTCTATTTTACTTTTGGGTACATGAACAACGGTCTGTATATGTTCATCCTTGCTCATGTTGTATTCTTCTTTACCTTGCATTTATGGAGCCCTATAAGCGAATATCTCGAGTTCAAGGGAGACCGTGATCAGGTACAATGGCCTCGTAAATTTGCAGCTATAGGATATTCATTTATTTACTGGTTGCTGCCGTTTATTTTCGTGATGCTGTTTTATCGGGTATGGGAATCAATCGGATCAGTTGTAATGATCGGTCTGCTTTGGTATTTTGCTCTGACAGTAAACCGTACAGCCGAAATGCTTTACGAAGAGAATATTAATATTGAAAGGTTAAAAGGACGTTTTGCCCGTTCACGACGGTTTTTCTTTAAATTAGTTGAGCAGATGCCATTGATTGGCCGCAAGCGCGATGCTTTCAAAGCATTAAAAGGAGTTTCACTCGAAATAGAAACCGGAATGATCGGATTATTAGGTCCAAACGGAGCTGGTAAGTCAACTATGATGCGCGTTATTTGCGGAATCTATGAGCAAAGTTATGGAAAAGTATGGATCAATGGAATCGATACGCAGCAGAAACGTGAAGAATTACAAGGCCTTATCGGATATCTTCCGCAGGAATTTGGTTCATACGAAAATATGTCGGCATATGAATTCCTTGATTATCAAGGGTTGCTGAAAGGTTTGACAAATCCTGAAGAACGCGCCACTCGTATTGAGTATGTTCTTTCTTCGGTTCACCTTTGGGATCGCAAGGATGATAAGATTGGAGGATATTCGGGCGGTATGAAACAAAGAATTGGAATTGCCCAGATTTTACTTCATCTGCCACGAATTCTTGTTGTGGATGAGCCTACTGCAGGACTCGATCCTCGCGAAAGAATCAGGTTTAGAAATCTGCTCGTTGAGCTTAGCCGCGAACGGGTGGTTATATTCTCCACCCATATCATCGAAGATATTTCAAGTTCATGTAACCAGGTTGCAGTCGTTAACCGCGGTCAGCTTCACTATGCAGGTAATCCTGCCAATATGGTGAAACTTGCTGAAGGATTGGTTTGGCAATACACTATTCCTGCGCGCGATTTTGATTCATTCCCATCGAAAGACAGGGTTGTGCATCATATGAGAGATGGCGATAATATTAAACTGAGATTCCTCTCCGCTGAAAAACCTTCAGAGGATGCTATCACCGTCAAACCGGTTCTCGAGGAGGCTTATTTATGTCTGCTTAAGGGAATTAAAGTAAAATCAGCAAATAAAAATTAAAACAATGGATAATTCAGCAAAAATATTTTCTAAAAAGAGCCGGCTCTACTTTTGGATTGATTTGATCCATAAAATGGCTCGTTATAATCTTAAAATCATTTTCGCCGGAAGGTTTATCTGGTTCGTTATTGCAGCTCTTCTGTTTTTTATCCTGCTTTCTATAAGCCTGGTTTTTAATGCACCGGGTTACGATTCGTCTAATGTGTATGGAATTCTTATCATTCCGGGTATTCTGCTTGTTTTTTATCCCACTGTCTTTGGTATTCAGAGCGATGCTGACACAAGGATTCTCGAAATTCTTTTCGGGATTCCTAATTACAGGTATAAAGTGTGGCTGGTGCGATTGGTAATGATTTTTTTATTGACCTGGGTGTTTTTATACCTTTTCTGTTGGGTTGGCTATTATGGTCTGATTCCATTTCCGGTTTTCGAAATGTCATGGCAATTGATGTTTCCTGTTCTTTTTCTTGGATCTCTCGCTTTTTTAGTCTCAACAATGGTTAAAAATGGTAACGGAACTGCAGTAGTTATGATTATTATTGGCGTTCTTTTTATGATGCTAAGCGACGCGCTGTCACGTACCCAATGGAATGTATTCCATAATCCATTTTCTATCCCGGATAAAATGAATGAAATGATCTGGGCTCAGATTTCTCAGAAAAATCGCCTTTTTCTTGCTGTCAGCAGTGTGATTTTCCTGCTCGGTGGCTTAACAAACCTTCAACGACGAGAGAAATTTCTGAAATAAGGCCACTTCGACTTCGCTCAGTGACATTCGACTTCGCTCAGTAACCTTAGGTTTATCATTATTCCTCTCCTTCCAGAATAATATACTCCCAGGGTTCGAAATAGCATTTTCTATTGTCAATATTAAAGTCTATCTTATTGTGATTGAGTGTATTATTGTATTTTCCATCGGCAACAGCAGTTGTAATCTCAGCCGTTATAGTGTCCGGACTCATGTTTACCAATACCAATACCCGGGCATTTTCTGCCGACCGAAGGAAAGAAACAATTTTCGAGGGAGCCGAATTGGTTAGCGGAACTAACTTTCCTCCAAAGGGTGGATTCCAAAGTGCCTGATTGCGGTGTTTCAAAGCACTCAAAGTCTTATAGAATGAAATCATTCGTGTGTCGCTCCAATCAATGGTATCCTTGGCGAAAAACCGAAGTCTCTTTGTCATCCCCGCCTCCTGTCCATTATAAACCAATGGCATACCGGGAAGGGTATAAGTGAGTACTGCACAACTTTTTTCTCCATTCCCAAACTTCTCTTTTGCGGTGCCATTCCATGAGTTTTCGTCATGATTGGTGATGAAATTTATTTTGAAAGCCCGCTTCGGCATCGTGGAATCTATTTTTGACTGCAATTTTAAAATTTCGCCGGCCGGCTTCTTTCCCTGAGCTATTGCTGTCATAAGGTGATGCATTTCCCATCCGTAATTTGAATCAAAAGCAGTCAGGCACATTTGCGGCTTATCTTCATTCTCTGCAAGAAGATAAAGCGGCTTGATCTCCTGAAGGTTAATCCGCGTATCTTCCCAAAAATCGGATGGAACCAATCCTGCCATGTCACACCTGAATCCGTCGATATCGAAATTAGCAACCCAGAATTTCATGGCGCCGGTCATAGCTTGGCGCATCTCTTTATTATTATAATCCAGCTGAGCACAATCGGTCCAGTCAAAAGGTGTGGCAATATTCCCCTTTTCGTCCTTTTTATACCACTCCGGATGTTCAGTAATCCAGCTGTTATCGCGTGCAGTATGGTTGGCAACCCAGTCAAGAATCACTTTAAAGCCCATCTCATGCGCCTTGTTAACAAAATTTCTAAAATCCTCCGCTGTGCCAAATTCGGGATTAACGGATTTGTAATCTTTTATCGAATAGTAACTTCCAAGACTGGTTGTCGCCCCTTGGGGAACCTTCCGGTCTTTTAGGCCGATGGGGTAGATCGGCATTAGCCAAAGAATATCAATCCCAAGCTCTTTTATTCGTGGCAAGTCGGCTTCTAATGCCTTAAAAGTTCCTTCGGGCGAATATTGTCGTGTGTTGATCTCATAAATGACGCTGCTTTTTACCCATTCGGGGTATGAAACGGGTTTTGCATCCTGTTTTTTGCAACTGTTGCATTCTGAGAAAAGTAACGCGATTATTACTGCAGCTGCGATCTTTATGATGTTTTGTATCATGGCTCTAAATTTTAGTATTGGCTGGTTAAAAGTATTAAAAATCGGTGTTAATTCTTTTTTTAATTTTTAATTGGGGTATATTTGTAGAAGATGAATCTTCCTAGACCAAAAGGTGTAAAGCACCGAAATATTTATTTAATAATTCAGTAATTATCAGAGATCATTTACAAATAATAATGAAAGTCAAAAATGTGATAATAAATCTTTCCGATAACTTAATTTCAGATCTTCGCCGTGATCTAAATGAAAATAGCAGTGAAGAACTTCGAAAAAGCACACAGCATTTTTTCAAAGATGAGATCCGGTGTTACGGAATAAAGTCTGCTGCAACGGGTTTAATTGGGAAGGCTTATTTAAAAACGATCAAGAATAAACCAAAGACCGAAATCTTCAAATTATGTGAAGAGTTATGGCAGTCGGGTTTACTTGAGGAATCAATTATCGCCTGTAATTGGTCTTATTCTATTAGCAGGGATTTTCAACCTTCAGATATCAAGGTATTTGAAAAATGGATAAATAACTATGTCAATAACTGGGCATCATGTGATACTTTCTGCAATCATACTGTAGGGAAGTTTATCGAAATGTATCCGGCAGCTATTTCTGAATTAAAAGAATGGACCCAATCAAAAAATCGATGGATGCGCCGTGCCTCTGCCGTATCGCTGATTATTCCGGCGCGAAAGGGTAAATTCACTGAGGATATATTTGATATTGCCGGGCTGTTACTGATGGACAGTGAGGATATGGTTCAAAAAGGTTATGGATGGATGCTCAAAGTAACCAGTCAATCTCATCAAAAGGAGGTATTTGATTTCGTGCTTTCGAAGAAAATGGTTATGCCCAGAACCGCATTAAGATATGCGATTGAGAAGATGCCCGCTGAATTAAGGCTCAGGGCAATGCAAATTTAGATTAAATGACTTAAGATCAATACTCCGATTAATCCGACGACACCAATCAGTGTCTCCATAACAGTCCACACCGCAAAGGTTTGCTTTATTGTAGTATTGAAATATTCTTTAAACATCCAAAATCCGATATCATTAAAATGAGAGAAAGTCAGACTGCCTGCCCCTGTGGCAATCACCATCAGTTCAGGTGAAACTCCTGTGCCCGCTATCAAAGGCAGCGTTAATCCGGCAGCGGTAATACATGATACTGTTGCTGAGCCAATCGCAAATCTTATTAATGCCGCCACACTCCATGCCAGTATCAGTGGAGAAAGGCTAAAACCACTTGCAATCACTTTAATATATTCTGCTGATCCGCTATCTGTCAGCACCTGTTTAAATGCGCCTCCCGAGGCGATAATCAATAAGATCATTGCAACACTTGACGATGAATCGGAAAGGCTTTTCATCAGATCCGACATTTTTCTTTTTTTTCGGATACCCAGAAGATAAACTCCTGTAAAAACTGCTAAAAAAAGTGCAATTGTGGGATCACTGATAAATTTCAGGATTTTGATATTACTGTTTTCTGCCGGAATAGTCATCTGAAAAATTGCTCCTGAAAGCATAAGCATTATTGGACTCAAAGCGGTAATTAAACTTGCTGAAAGTGATGGTAATTCGGCTTTTGTAAATTCGCGGGCAACAAACAGCGCTTTAGGAGGTTCGAGTTTCCATTTCGTATAAAATCGTGATAACAATGGACCTGCAATAACTATGCTTGGGATGGCAACAATTAATCCGTAAAACAAAGTCAGATTCGGATTCGCATGAAAAAGAAAGGCTGTGGAAGTTGGAGCAGGATGTGGAGGCAAAAATCCGTGTGTGACAGATAGTGCAGCGCACATTGGAAGTCCAAGATAGATTAGCGGTAATTTGGTGGAAGCAGCAAGTGCATAAATCAGAGGAATTAAGACCAAAAATCCAGCGTTATAAATCATTGGCAGACCTACCAAGAATCCGGTAATCATAATGGCAACCTGAATCTTCGCAAGGCCAAAAATATCGACTAATTTATTGGTGATCTGATAAGCAGCACCGCTCTCTTCAAGTAGTTTACCAAGCATAGCCCCGAATACAATGATCAGCGCGAGGCTGCCCATTGTGCTTCCAAGTCCTGAGGTGATGGATTGCAGAATAGTTACAGGATCCATTCTGTTGAGTAATCCCACTGCAAATGAAGTAATTAGCAGTGACAGAAATGCACTAATTTTAAATACGCTGATCAGAATAAAAAGGAGGATGATTCCGGCAATAATTATGATCAGCGGCATAGTGGGTTATTAAGTCAGTAGTTTACGAAATCAGATCAATAAAACTTCTTGAATCCGATGATTTTTCGTACCTCTTCCAATGTTTTAGAGGCTGATTCACGTGCTTTTTCGGCTCCGTTTTTTGCAACTCCCGACAAATATGCATCATCTTTTGCAATCTGTTCAATACGGTTTCTGATTGGACTGGTAAAGTTGATAATATCTTCGGCAAGTTGCTTTTTCAGGTCACCATATCGGATAGTACAATTGCTGTAGGCTGTGTCAAAATGGCTTACTACATCAGGAGCCGAAACTACTTCCATTAATGTGAATAGATTGCTGATCACTTCAGGTTTTTTCTGATGCATCTCTGTCGGTCCGGCATCGGTAACTGCACGCATCACTTTTTTGCGTATGCTGTCAGGTGATTCGGCCAGCGCAATGGCATTGCCTTCCGATTTCCCCATTTTACCTGAGCCATCAAGTCCTGGAATTTTTACCATATCTTTTCCTTCGAAAGTATAAGCCCGGGGTATAGGAAATGTCTCAACATTGTACATTCTGTTGAACCTTCTCGCGAAAGTACGGGCCATCTCCAGATTTTGCTCCTGATCTTTACCAACCGGAACAAGATTAGCTTTATGAATAATAATATCTGCTGCCATCAAAACTGGGTAGGTGAGTAATCCGGCATTGACATTTTCGGGTTGCTGACGTGCTTTATCCTTAAATGAAGTTGTCCTTTCCAATTCACCCAGATAAGCATTCATATTTAAGAGCAGGTACAATTCGGGAATCTCCGGCACGTCACTTTGAATGAAGATCGTTGCTTTCTCAGGATCGATACCACATGCCAGGTATTCGGCAAGCACTTGTTTTACATTGGTGTGCAGGTCGCCGGGTATTGGGTGTGTTGTAAGCGAATGAAAATCTGCGATAAAGAAAAAGGTTTGGTGTTCATTCTGCATCCCGATGAAATTTTTCACCGCTCCAAAATAATTTCCGAGGTGCAAATTCCCCGTCGAACGTATGCCGCTTACTACTGTTGCCATTTCTATTTACAATTAATAAAGCTGCAAAAATATAAAAACCATCCAAATAGTGTAGCTTATTCTTCCAATCCGGCAATTTCGTAGTTATCCTGACTTATCAGCGGCTCTCCTTTAAACCTGAGTATTAATTGGGCAATAGCAAAAGTGTCCTTTTCACAGTATCGTGCAATTCTTTGTATATCAAGCTCTTTGTAATAAACATGTGCCACCTGGCTACCATCAATATCGTCCTTTGGAGTTGGAATATTAAAAACTGCACAAAGTAGCTCGAGTGATGAATAGTGTTTGTAATCGCCAAATTTCCATAGTTGTAATGTGTCAAGCATCAGCTCTTTAACCTCCCAGGGTTTTGAACCGGCAATATCCAAAACAGGTGGAAGCGGCAATCCATTGATCAGCATTCTTCTGGCGATATACGGAAAGTCGAATTCCTGACCGTTATGGGCACAAAGCTTGTGCGTTGGGTTCGACATGAAGGCGCTTACCATTTCTGAAAATTGCATTAGCAAGCTTTTTTCATCATCTCCGGCATAAGATTTTACCCGATATGCCCGCTCTTTTCCTTTACGATATATCTTTCCGGCCGATATGCAGACGATTTTTCCAAATTCAGCATAGATGCCGGCTCTGTTATAAAGATCATCTGCCGTTTCGCCATCTTTCCCTATCTGACCGGCCTTCTTTGTCCAGAGCTTTTGCATATTTTCCGGTAAATCGGACAAATTTTCAAATGATGGGACAGTCTCAATATCAATAAATAAAACGTGTTCAGGTAAAAGTTTTAAAAGCATATCGCTTAATTTTAGAGGTTGTCGTGGAGATGTTTCTTAATATATTGAGTAATGATATCAATCGCCACCTTATTTTTTCCTCCTTCAGGAACAATAATATCGGCATACCTTTTGGTAGGTTCGATAAATTGCAGGTGACTAGGCCTGACAGTATCTTCATATCGGTGAAGCACCTTTATAACATCTCTTCCCCGCTCTATAATATCGCGCATGATCACCCTTGATAACCTGACATCGGCGTCACAGTCAACGAATATCTTGATGTCCATTAATTTACGCAATTCCTCTGGCTGAAGGCAGAGTATCCCTTCAACAATAATAATTTTTTGCGGTTTTACTAAAACAGACTCTTCAAACCGGGTGCAGGTAAGATAGGAATAGATCGGTTGATGTACGCTCTCACCCTTCTTTAGTTTTTTAATATTCTCGATCAGCAGTTCAAATTCTATACTATCCGGATGATCGAAGTTGATTGTCTGTCGCTGTTCAATAGGTAAATGACTATTGTCCCGATAATAAGCATCTTGGGGAATTACCGCAACATCTGCCTTATTCAATCTGTCGATAATTTCATTGACGACGGTCGTTTTCCCCGAACCGGTTCCCCCGGCTATTCCAATAATAAGCATAAAAAGATGAGTTGTTACTGCAATAATTAGCATTTTTAGAATCCATTCCCATAATGGCAGAAGTATTAATTTTTTCAACTGCGACCATTTTGGCCCGGTAAAACCGATATCCAAAATTAGCGAAATATTTTGTTATTATGCCTGTATAAAAGCCTTGACAACCCTTTTTTAAATAATTCTGAGGATAAAGTATTAGCTTTGTGAAAAATTAAAGTTGTTGATTTAATAAAAATGCATGTGAATAGCAGAGCCGTTGTTGACTTCGAATTTTAAATTATTTACGTATGAATAACCTGTATCCGCTAAAATTTACCCCGATTTGTAAAGATAAAATCTGGGGTGGAAATAAACTTGGAACACTGCTGCACAAGGAATTTTCCGATTTGCCTAACTGTGGAGAATCGTGGGAAATATCAGGCGTTCAGGATGAAATCTCAGTCGTTTCGAATGGTTTCTTAAAAGGCAACAGCATCGAGGAATTGATTGAAGTTTACATGGGCGACCTGGTCGGTGAAAAAGTTTATGAACAATTCGGAACTGAATTTCCGCTTTTGGTGAAGTTTATCGATGCGAATGATAACCTTTCGATTCAGGTTCACCCAAACGATGAATTATCACTGGAAAGGCATGATGCATTTGGCAAAACAGAAATGTGGTATGTCATTCAGGCTGATACGGGCGCGCAGCTGATCTCTGGATTTAACCGTAAAATAGATAAACAGGAATACCTCAAATGCTTTAATAACGGGCAGCTTGAGGAGATTTTAAACTATGAAACGGCAAAAGCGGGCGATGTTTTTTTTATGCCGGCCGGACGGGTGCATGCTATTGGAAAAGGGATTGTTGTGGCTGAAATACAGCAAACTTCCGACGTGACTTACAGGATATATGATTTTAACAGATTGGATGATAAGGGAAACGCACGCGAGCTGCACACCGAACTTGCTGTTGATGCGATTGATTATACTTTTGAGAAGAATTATCGCACCGAATATAAGGCGATTGTTGATGAGCCGGTTCAGCTTGTTGACTGCAAGTATTTTACAACCAATATCCTGCCGGTTACGACCACTGTTGAACGCGACTTTACCGATCGTGACACTTTTGTGATCTATATTTGTATTGAAGGTAAATGCAGCCTTTTATGGGAAAATCAAAGTATCAATTTCGGAAAAGGTGAAACAATACTTGTCCCTGCTCTTATCAATTCGTTCTCCTTGTCTGTTCTGAATGGCGACACAGCAAATTTGCTGGAAGTTTATATTAAATAATTATGATTATAAAAACAGCTGAATTTGTAATCAGCAATACCGATCCGGATCAATGTCCTGTCACAGTACTACCTGAATTTGCATTTGTCGGTCGGTCTAACGTGGGCAAGTCATCATTAATCAATATGCTGACCGGCTATGGTGATCTGGCAAAAGTGTCGACAGCTCCGGGGAAAACACGCCTGATCAACCATTTTAATATCAACGATCAATGGTTTTTGGTTGATTTGCCGGGCTATGGTTATGCAAAGGTAGGACGTTCCTTCCGTGAGCAATGGTTGTCGTTCATTCGTAAATACCTTACAATCAGAGAGAATTTATACTGCGTATTCGCATTAATCGATTCACGGCACAAGCCTCAGGCGAACGATCTTGAATTCATGAGTTATATGGGATATCATGAAATCCCTTTTGCAATGGTCTTTACTAAAGCAGATAAGCTCTCTCGCCGGCAGTTGGAGAAGAATCTTGCCGATTATAAAACTGAGATGCTCAAGACCTGGGAAGAGTTACCACCACTTTTTGTAACTTCTGCAGGTACTAAATTAGGAAGGGATGAAGTGCTGGGATTTATTGATAAAATAGTCACGGACAGTAAATAAATTTCATTTCAGCCTTATATGATTACAAATCCCGTCAGTGCTAAATTGAATTGCAATCAGAATATAGTTCACTATGTCAGTATTCTGAGAACGATGTAAACAGTTTGTTCAATTCTTTTTTAAAAAATAACTGTATTCATTTTATCAGGTAGTTCATTATTTCTACTTTTGTCAGCAGATAGGTCTGTATTAAATTCAAAACTGTAAACCTCTTTATATGCCCGCAGGTAGAATCAAAATTTTTACCGGTACAGAATCCAAATATCTGGCCGAGAAAATAGCTGAAAACGCCGGAATAGCACTGGGGAAATCCTCATGCCCGCGTTTTTCTGACGGCGAATTTGAACCATGTTACGAAGAGACGATCAGAGGTTCATATACCTTTATTGTTCAATCTACCTTCCCGCCAGCAGATAATTTATTGGAATTACTTTTGATGATTGATGCTGCCAAAAGAGCTTCAGCTTATAAAATCATTGCCGTGATGCCCTATTTCGGTTTTGCCCGCCAGGATCGGAAAGACAGGCCACGTGTTTCAATCGGAGCCAAACTGGTTGCCGACATGCTTTCAACAGCAGGGATCGACCGTTTGATTACCATGGATCTTCATGCCGATCAGATTCAGGGATTTTTTAATGTTCCTGTTGACCATCTCAGTGCAGTAGCCCTTTTTATACCGCACATCCAGCAGATGGGACTGCGCGATATTGTTGTTGCTTCGCCTGATGTCGGCGGAACCAAAAGAGCAAATGTATTTGCAAAGCATCTTAAAACCGATCTTGTTATCTGTCATAAATCACGCAGTAAGGCAAATCTGATTGATTCAATGACTCTTATCGGCGATGTAGAGGGTAAAGATGTTATCATTGTAGACGACATAATTGATACCGCAGGAACAATTACCAAAGCCGCCGAAGTGATGAAAGCCAAAGGCGCTAACTCTGTCCGTGCTTTTGCAACCCATGCGGTTCTATCGGGTCCTGCTTTTGATCGAATTGAAGCGTCGAGCCTCGATGAAGTGCTGTTGACCGACTCAATTCCCCTAACACATCATTCCAGCAAAATCACCGTTTTGTCGTGCGCACCTCTGTTTGCCGATGTAATTCAAAAGGTTTTCGAAAATAAATCAATCAGTACTGCATTTATTTAATAATTGCTATCTTTGCGCCCTGTTTTACAGCATACCTTTGATGGTGTGATGCGGATACCTTCTTTTTCCGAAGGAGATCTGAGTAAACACTTAGTTCCATAACAGTTAATAAAAAAACAATGAAAAAATTTCAAATTAAGGGTACTGCTCGTCAGTCGGTTGGTAAAAAGGATACCAAGTCGCTGAGAGCTCAGGATTTAGTTCCATGTGTGATTTATGGTGGTGAAAAAGTTGTCCATTTTCAGGCTCACGAAAATGAATTTCGTAAACTGGTTTACACACCAAAGGTTTACCAGACAGAAATTGATGTTGATGGTGTAATCTTTAATGCATTTATGCAGGCTTTGCAATTTCATCCTGTTACGGATAAACTTCTTCATATCGACTTCCTTGAAATCCGCGAAAATGTTCCTGTTAAACTTCAAATTCCTGTTCGCCTCGATGGTTATGCCAAAGGTATTCAGCAAGGCGGACGTTTGAAAGCAAACCTTCGTACGCTAAAAGCTAAAGGATTTTCAAAAGATTTTCCTGATGAGATCGCGATCGATGTTACAGAGCTTAGCATTGGCGAAAGTATCCGGGTAAGTGATGTAAGTGTTCCGGGAATTGAAATTCTGAATGCTAAATCTGTTCCGGTAGCTACTGTTGTCGTAACCCGTGCTGCACGTGCAGCGATGGCCGATACTGCTACCAGTGGTGGTAAGAAAAAATAAAATGTTGATGTTTTGAAATACCTGATTGTAGGTCTTGGAAATATCGGGGACGAATATGCAAATACGCGTCACAACATAGGATTTTGGATATTGGATGCCCTTGCAAGGGTGTCCAATATTTCTTTTAGCGAAAAGCGATATGGGGCTATAGCTGAAATAAAATATGCCGGAAAGATATTTATATTGCTGAAGCCCAATACTTTCATGAATCTTAGCGGCCGTTCTGTCGACTATTGGATGAAGAAAGAGCAAATAGATCTGGATAAAGTTCTGATTCTGGTTGACGACTTGTCCCTGCCTTTGGGAAAAGTTCGTATGCGATTGAAGGGAAGCGATGCAGGCCACAATGGTTTAAAAAGTATTCAGCAGATTTTAGGTACCCCCGACTATGTCAGACTTCGGTTCGGAATTGGCAGCGACTTTCAGCGAGGTCACCAGTCTGATTATGTTTTAGGACAATGGACGGCAGAAGAGGAGTCAATCGTAAATTCCAAAATGAACCTTTGCATCGAAATAATTAAAGCCTTTGCTACAATGGGTGCCAACAGGGTAATGACATTGTATAACAGACAGTAAAATACAAATTTGTAATTTGTAAACGCGGCATTATGCTAATTGGCCATTGCTAATTGCTCATTGCTAATTGACCATTGATAATTGCTAATTGACCATTGATAATTTCTCATTGACCCCATCTCCCCATTATCACATTATCTTTTTTTAACTTTGCGGCATGGAAGAATCTGTACGGATCGATAAATGGCTTTGGGCTGTTCGCCTTTTTAAAACCAGATCGCTGGCAACAGAGGAGTGTAAGAAAGGACGTATTACCATTGATGGAGTTTCTGTTAAGCCTTCGCGGGTTCCTAAGCCCGGCGAAATTATCAAAGTTCGTAAAAATCCTGTAACTTATTCATATAAAGTTATAAGCATTACCGGAAAACGTGTTGGTGCAAAGCTGGTCGCTGAATTTGCCCTTGATATTACTCCTCCTGAAGAGTTGAAAATTCTGGAACTGCGACAGCAAATGAGTCCTTTTGAGCGTGACAGAGGTGCGGGCCGACCTACTAAAAAGGATCGCCGCGATCTGGATCGGCTGCAAGACTGGGATTAATACTGCAATCATTCGCCTGGGATTTTTTCGAATTCTCCGGCAGGGGTTTAATCATTAAATAACTTATCGGACTGACTCATTTCGCTTTTTAAAATCCTCCATAACACCATCACACATCCATTTTGCTATTGCTTGCCGGTTATTTTCGTAAATCAGGCGCTGCTGATCACGGGCGTGATGAATATTTCCAAGTTCTATAAATACGGCCGCTGGAATGGTCTTTTCAAGCATATAGAGATGACGTGACGAAACTTCTCCGCTATATCCTCTGCCGGGTTGCTTAAGCTGATATTTTCGCTCAATCGAATTCCTCATCGTCGAAGCTAAACGCTCACCGCTTTTACTTTTGGGATTGTGGTAAAAGAAAATATCGATGTTCTCTTTCATGTCTCTGGCATCAACATGAATCTCAATACACCGTTTATACGATCCCGGAGACTCATTTAAGTTTAAAGTATTTATGGCATCAACGCGTTGTTGTAACCGCTTTAGCTGATTCAGTGGAATTTCTCTGCCAGGGTAGCAAACCTCGTCTTTACTGTTTTTCAGATAAAGCTCATTTCTAATGCCATCGTGAGGATCACGGACAATAAAACAGACTTTGGCGTCATGCTTTATTAACTCCCTTCCAAATCTTAGTGTCACGTCATAGGCATATTCGTCTTCGCAAAGGATATGATCTCCAATTTTACCCATTGCGCCGGGATCCGGCCCGCCATGCCCGCTGACAAGGTAAAATACCGAACCTCTTAACTGCTGATCAACAATTTCAACCCTCTCAAATTCCTTTCCAAACAATGGTTCGGTAATAACTTTGACAATTGATGCTGCTTTTTTAGCTTCCTGAGCTTCAGTATTTCCTTCCCAAGTGAAAGATATCGCAATTGTAATGGCGGCGGCTGATATGGTTAGTTTAAGTGATGAGCAGATATTCAAAATTCTAAATTTTTTTTATGATAGATTTTACGAATGTAAACTACTTTGCGAAAAAAACAAGGCAAGTATTTGGATTTTTTGCATTTCTTTGTAGACTTTTGACCGTTCAGACATTGAATTCATTTTAGAAAAGGTTTTTAATAAATTTAATACAGTTTTATATATGCTGCTGATCAATTATATAATAAAGAGACCCGGCAACTGTGGATTCGCAATGACGATTCTATTGTTTATGACCGTTTCGCTTGCAGGATGTCATTCTCTAAGCGTGACAAAAGTTGAGACAGTTAATATTAAACTCGATTCAACATTGACAATAGTTCCTGATGCGAAGATCGAATCGGTTATTTTACCTTATAAGACCCGGTTAATGGAAGATATGGGGGAGGTGCTTTGTATCTCTAAGGTTCCTCTTTTTACCGGACGACCTGAGAGTTTATTGTCTAATTTTTGTGCCGATATCGCGCTGCATGAGTCAGACTCTATCTGCTTAAAGAAATACCCGAATATCCGGCTCGATGTCTCGCTGGTAAATCGCGGAGGGTTAAGGGTTCCTATTCCAAAAGGAGAGGTGAAAGTGCAGGATATGTTCGAATTGATGCCATTCGAAAACGAGGTTGTGTTTCTTCAGTTGACAGGTGTTGAAATGCGCCGGGTTATTGATCATATTGCATCACGAGGCGGCGAAGGCGTTGCGGGAATGCGTTTTGGAATCAAGGATAATAAAGCGCTGAATCCTGAAATTCAGGGCCAGCCGCTCAACGATTCAAAAACTTATTGGCTCGTCACAAGCGATTATTTGGCGAATGGCGGAGATGGGAGCGGTGTTTTACAAACTATCACAGAACGTATTGCCACAGGAGAAAAATTCAGAGATTTGTTTATCAGCCATTTACGAAAGATGGGTCGTAAAGGTCAAATAATTGATGTTAAAATTGACGGGAGGATTTACGATGCAAAATAGGAGAGATTTTTTACGTTTATTGGGTGCCGGTGCTGCCGGAGCGGTTGCATTAAACACCCCACTATCGGTATTAGCAGGAAGTGATCCGGTTCATCTGACCATCATTCATACCAACGATTTCCATTCGCATATCGATCCGTTTGGGAAAGATGTACCCCGCAATGCCGGCGAGGGTGGAATGGCCAAGCGTGCTGCGCTTATCGCGAAAGTCCGGTCAGAATCAAAGCACGTACTTCTTTTTGATGCCGGCGATATTTTTCAGGGAACACCCTATTTTAACTACTTTCAAGCAAAGCTCGATTTTGAATTGATGACTTTGATGGGCTACGATGCGGCAACTATTGGTAATCATGAATTCGACAATGGACTTGAAGGGATTCGCAGCCAGCTGAAATATGCCGGATTCCCTTTTATTAATTCCAACTACGATTTTTCAGATACCATATTGGCAGGCAAAACACTTCCATACAAAATTTTCAGAAAGGGGGGTGTGAAAATCGGTGTTTACGGCCTTGGCATTGAATTAAAAAACCTCGTCGATCCAAAAAATTATGGCAATACCCGCTTCAACGATCCTTTGCAGACTGCTTTAAAAATGGAGAAGATGCTTAAAGAAGAACATAATACCGATCTGGTTGTGTGCCTGTCTCACTTAGGCTATGATTATAAGGATAATACAGTAAGTGATAAAGTTCTGGCATCTCAAACATTCAATACTGATCTGATTATTGGTGGTCACACGCATACTTTTTTAAAGGCACCTGACCGGATAAAGAATAAGGCCGGCAAAGAAGTAGTGGTTAACCAGGTTGGATTTGGAGGACTGATTCTTGGAAAGGTGGATTTCTATTTTGAAAGGAAATAGGAGTCAATGTGTTGGTGCGGCACTTCGGCTTCGCTCAGTGACCTATACCTTTGCTCGGTGACCTATAGCTTCACGAAGTGACCTGTGGCTTTTCATTTTTGATCACCCTTACCG
This sequence comes from Mariniphaga sp., assembly GCA_037133495.1. GTDB lineage: Bacteria > Bacteroidota > Bacteroidia > Bacteroidales > Prolixibacteraceae > JAAFHB01. The sequence continues at coordinate 31,181 of JBAXOA010000033.1, forward strand.
GTGAGGGATGACGGGATTGCAAAAAAAAAACCGCATTAATTCAAGTTGAGTTAAACCCCGGATAAACAGGATTTGAGTGCCTGACTGATCAAACTTCCAACGGTAGCATGCGCCACTCCCGCAAAGCGGTATAAGGCCTGTTTTAGCGGTCAAAAGCGTTCTCGTTTCAAATAAAATGTTGAGTTAACCAATCTTATGAATTAACGCGGAATATCGATGTTAAGGGAACGTCTGTTGATAATTATTTCTCTAAGTTAGAATCTTTTCGACGATTTTCCAATTAAATCGCGATAATTTTAAGCATTTAGATAATTTTTTTGCGATAACAATTGATTATTAAGTGATTGTGTAAAGGACGAAATCGCTATGGGAAATGAACGGCTATTATTGGTTCTGCATCAATAAAATTCGACATGTGGCTGTTACTGAATAGTATGCACCATATGTTGTTGCTTATGGTAATAATAATTAAATTTTTTTTGCGAATTGTTTTGCCTAACTGAAAATGATTCCTACATTTGCACCACCCAAAAATAAGGAGAGATGGGTGAGTGGCTGAAACCAGCAGTTTGCTAAACTGCCGCACGGGCAACCGTGTCGGGGGTTCGAATCCCCCTCTCTCCGCACAGAGTATTTTTTATTATGGGGTTTGAAAAAAGAGGTTCGAAATAAGGAACTAAAAAATTTGAAACCAACATATATTTTTAAGCATTTTCGGGGTGTAGTACAGTTTGGTAGTATGCCTGGTTTGGGACCAGGAGGTCGTCAGTTCGAGTCTGGCCACCCCGACAAAAAGGGATATCAATCCCAATCAAAAGACCACAAATCATTGATTTTGTGGTCTTTTTGTTTTATTACAATTTGATCGCAATCCATTTTTTCATTTGCAAACATCTTGTTCCTTTTAATTGCATTGAATATTAGATAATTATATCCACAAACCCGATGCGGATAAAATCATGGCGCTTATTTATCCGATTATATTCGGCAATAAACGGAAGTAATCGATTATGATACGACTAATCGAAACGTAAGGTATATTTTTATCCTCTGAATAGTTTGTTTTAAGTATTCATTGCTAAAAATTCCATCATGATCACCGACGCCTCATTTCCCGGATCATTTTCCAACCCAAGTGCTAAAATGCCGGACGGAAACGGTTTGTTTTCCGACAAAGCCATGCTTCATCAAAAAGCAGAGAAAATCTGGAGTGAAAAGGCATCAGGTTTAAAACAGAAGATAATGAGCGGTTTATTACCCGATCTGCTCATTGATCCATCTACTTCTCTGCCAGTCAAAGCTGCAGAGGCCGAAATATTGAAAATGATTTGCGTTCAGGAAATTTATGCGTTGGAGCTTGAAATGCAGAATAATGAGCTTTTACTGGCATATCAACAGATAAGTAATGATTTTAAGAGATATTTAGAATTATTTGATTTAGCACCTTCAGGCTATTTTGTGTTGTCCAAAGAAAGTCAGATTTTCGAATTAAATCTCGCCGGAGCACAATTATTTGGCAATGATCCAACTAAATTAAAAAATCAGAGATTTGATATTTTTATTTCTGAAGATTCTAAACCAGTTTTCAATCTATTTCTTGCTGATACATTTAGCGGAAAAGTAAAAGCATTTTGTGAGGTAACTTGTTTATCCAAAAGTAAATTTCCTGCATTTGTTATTCTTACCGGCATACTTTCGGAGAATGAGGAGCATTGCCATGTTACTGCTGTTGATATAAGCGACCGGAAAATAATCGAAAATGCTATCAGGCTTAAAAATGAGGAACTGATCGCGAACAATACCGAAAAAGATAAGTTTTTCTCCGTTCTTGCTCATGATCTGCGGGGACCCTTCAGCGGGTTCTTAGGATTAACTGAGCTGATGGCTGATGGATTGCCGGTCTTATCACCTGACGAGATTCAACAAATGGCCTTCCTAATGAGAAAATCGGCCGCCAATATTTTTCAATTGCTCGGAAATCTGCTGGAGTGGTCCAGTATGCAACGCGGTTTAGTAGTCTTTGTACCAAAGTTTCATTTCCTCAGGCAAAAAGTTGCCGAAAGCATGAACCTGGTCATTGATGCGGCGAGCAAAAAACGAATTGCTGTTAATTATGAAATCGATGAATACCTGATGGTTTTTGCGGATGAGAATATGTTGGATAGCATTATTCGGAATTTAGCAATGAACGCGGTGAAATTTACACCAGCCGGTGGAAATATCACCATTTCAGCAAAAACAAATCCTGATAATTCAGTTGAGATTGCTATCAAAGATACAGGCATAGGAATTAATGAAGTGATGTTGGGAAATCTTTTTCGCCTCGATGTTAATACCAATCGACAAGGTACTGAAGGAGAATCCAGTACTGGTATGGGCTTGTTCCTTTGTAACGATTTTGTTAAAAAACACAACGGAAAATTATGGGTCGAAAGCCAAGAGGGAAAGGGAAGTACTTTCCGTTTTAGTTTCCCTTTAAAATGGAGTAATTAAATCCCCAAGTGTTTGAACAGATGTCCATCTTGTGAATTGAATGTGCCTTTTGATGTAGAATTTACAGCGCTTTTGCTGTAAAAAGAAAAGAGATATTTTTGAATTAATTTTTCAATTTTTGTGTAATTTTACACTATACAAATTTTTAAAGGATTGAATTCAAAAAAAAATCTGATTCCATGGTCGCGAAAAGTATAAAACCATTAAAATTAGAATCCACTATCGGACATATTCTTTCCGGCAAAGCGCAGTTTCCGATTGTTGGTATCGGGGCTTCAGCTGGTGGATTGGAAGCATTAGAGCAGTTTTTTACGAACACTCCCATTAATAGCGGAATGGCGTTTGTCGTGATTCAACACCTCGATCCTACGCATATTGGGATAATGCCCGAACTTTTGCAGCGGATTACTTTAATGAAGGTATTACAGGTCACTGATGGGCTTAAAGTGAAGGGAAATTGTGTTTATGTGATACCACCCAATAAAAGTATGTCTCTTCTTAATGGAGCATTGCACCTGTTCGACCCTGCTGAGACTCGCGGATTGCGTTTGCCTATTGATATATTCTTTCGTTCATTAGCTGACGATATGCAGGAGAGAAGCATAGGAATAGTTTTATCCGGTATGGGTTCCGATGGTAGCCTTGGGGTGAAAGCAATTAAGGAGGCTGGAGGCATAGTGCTGGTTCAGAATCCTTTAACTGCAAAATTTGATGGTATGCCAAGCCGTGCCCTTGAAGCCGTAATTGCTGATATTGTGGCATCTCCCGATGAATTGCCTGTTAAGCTGATCAGTTTTCTGAAGTTTATTCCTGCCGTTAAAACTGATTTTGAAATCGATTCAAAAAATAAAAGCAACCTCGATAAGATTGTTATTTTGCTTCGGGAACAATCAGGTCACGACTTTTCGTTATACAAGAAGAATACATTATTTCGTCGTATAGAGCGGCGCAAAGGAATCCATCAGATTGAAAAAATACAAAGTTATGTCCGGTTTTTACAGGAAAATCATAAAGAAGTAGAGATACTGTTTAAGGAGCTGCTGATTGGAGTGACCAGTTTTTTTCGCGATCCTCCATTATGGGAAACCTTAATAGAGAAAATATTGCCTGCTCATATTGAAAATATGCCCGAGGGATCTATTTTGCGGGCATGGGTAGCCGGCTGTTCAACAGGCGAAGAGGCTTATTCATTGGCGATTGCTTTTAAAGAAGCGATGGAAAAAGTCAAAAAACCCAAAATTGTGTCGATGCAGATTTTTGCTACTGACCTTGACAGTGATGCAATTGAGCTTGCCCGAAAAGGCTTTTTTCCCTTGGGTATTGCCAATGATATGTCCCCTGAAAGGATCCACAGGTTTTTTATTGCTGAAGATACAGGCTTCCGGGTCATTGTACCTATACGAGAAATGGTAGTCTTTGCACCTCAAAATGTTACCAAGGATCCTCCTTTTACTAAACTGGATCTTCTTTCTTGTCGTAACATGTTAATATATATGGAGCCCGAACTGCAACGAAAATTAATCCTTCTGTTTAACTATAGCCTTAATCCCGGAGGAATAATGGTGCTCGGAACTGCTGAAACCCTTGGTAATAACAAGGAAGGCTTTGAGGAGATTGATTCTAAATTAAAGATTTACAGACGTACTCTTTCATCAACAATGCACAATATAAATGATTTTCCAAATGCCTTTTCACATCCTAAATTAGCTACTTCAGAAAATAAAATGCCAGTAAAAACCATTGAGAGTATTCAAATGCTCACTGATCAGATATTGCTTCAGCGCTTTTCTCCTGCCAGCGTACTGGTAACTATGAGCGGTGATATCGTTTACATTACCGGTCATACCGGGAAATACCTTGAGCCGGTAGCCGGTCGTGCGAACTGGAACATTCATGCCATGGCCCGCGACGGATTGCGGGATGTGTTGCCGGGTGTCTTTCGAAAAGCGCTGCAAAGCTATGATCCCATTATCATTCGCAATATCAAAATTGAAAATGTCAATGGCGGAACACATTTAATTGATGTTACAGTTCAACGCATCGAAACACCCGAAAGTATTAAAGGGATGGTGATCATTGTTTTCTCCGATGTTCCTGCAATGGCCGAGACTGATGTCATCGATCCGAAAACCGGAAAACGCAGAGTGACACGCCGGCAAAAGGAATTGGAGATTGAGCTGCAGCGCTGTAACGAAGATTTGCAAAGCCTTCGTGAAGAGATGCAGACTTCACAGGAAGAGCTTAAATCAACCAATGAAGAGTTGCAATCGACTAACGAAGAATTGCAATCGACTAACGAAGAACTTACCACATCAAAGGAGGAGATGCAAAGTCTGAACGAAGAATTGCAAACTGTTAATGCGGAACTGCAAAGCAAAGTCGGTGATTTCGTGCGGGCAAATGACGATATGAAAAATCTCCTGAACAGCACCGAAATAGCGACCCTCTTTCTCGACAAGAATCTGAATATACGCCGGTTTACCGACCAGGCAACCAGTCTTTTTAAACTTCGCAATGTAGATATTGGAAGGCCGTTTACCGATCAGGTAACCGATTTGAAGTACCCTGAAATAGAGCTGCATTCCCGACAGGTCATTAAAACCCTGACAACAATAGAGACGGCAAGTACAACACACGACGGGAGATGGTTTAATGTAAGAATTATGCCATACCGTACTATCGATGATCGTATCGATGGGTTGGTTATAACCTTCAATGATATCACAGTTGCTAAAAAGCTGGAATTTGAGTTGAAAGAATTAAATGAAAATCTTCGCGAAGGAAAATTGTAAGTCAATCCGGCAATTTGGAAATGAATGTAAAAAGATAAGGAGCTTAAGCGGGAATATACTAATATACAAAATCTGAATCTGTGGCAAATTTTATGTGAGTGAATCTGTGGCAAATTTTAAGTACCCAAATCTGTAGCAAATTTATTTTAAAGCCATGAAAAACAAAATTAACCCGACGTTGATATTACTTCGCCAAAAAGCAGAGGAAATATTAAAAAGGAAGGACACTTCGGCTTCGCTCAGTGATCCTCAATTAAAAATTTCGACACACTATCCAGCTGATACCAATATCAGTCTGTCAGAAGCCGATGTCCTGAACCTTATTTATGAACTGGACGTTCATCAGCTGGAACTGGAGATGCAGAACGAAGAGTTAATGCAGGATAAAGAGCTGAGAGAAGCTGATCTTCAGAAATACAATGAATTGTACGATTTCGCACCACTGGGCTATTATACACTTTCAAAGGAGGGTGAGATTCTGGCGATCAACCATGCCGGCGCACAACTACTTGAACGAAATCGGTCGGATTTAAAAAATAGCAGGCTTGGCTTTTATATATCGGAAGATACAAAACCAATATTCAATAGCTTTTTAGATAAATTATTTCAAGATAATACAAAAGAACGGTGCGAAGTCATTCTGGACATTCATGATGAATTGCCTGTTTATGTTCAGATCACCGGCACCGTCTCTTTAAATACGGAGCAATGTTTTTTAATTGTGGTTGACATTACCGAACGTAAAAAGGCGGCAGAAGAACTGAGCCGTCAAAGATTGTTCTTTGAGCAGATGTTTATGCAATCTTCGCTAAGCACTCAGATTTTTGATGCTGAAGGATGGTGCGAGCGCATAAATCCTAAATTTAGTGAAATATTTGGGATTGAACCCCGGTATATTGAGGAAAAAAAATACAACATATTTGAAGATGAATTCGTTATGCAAGACGAAGTTTCTTCACTGTTAAAAGGCGTTTTTAATGAGGGAATACGTATAGAATGGGAAATGCTTTTTGATGTTGGAAGGAGAGGTTCTTCTCCTGAGATCGAATTAAAAGGAGGAAAGAAAAGATGGTATAATAACTGGGCGTATCCGATTTTTGACAAGAACGGCAAAGTTGAACATGTAGTGATACAGCATCGGGATATAACCGAGCTGAAAAATGCCGCAAATGAGCTACTTGTTGCCAAAGAGCATGCTGAAGAAAGCGATCGGCTAAAGTCGGCGTTTCTGGCAAACATGAGCCATGAAATCCGTACTCCAATGAATGGAATACTTGGTTTTGCAGGGTTGCTCAAAGAACCTAAATTAACCGGAGATGAGCAGACGGAGTATATTGAAATCATCGAGAAAAGTGGCATCAGAATGCTCAAAATTATCAATGATATCATCGCAATTTCGAAAGTGGAATCAGGACAGATGAAGATTCTTGTCTCAGAGATAAATGTAAATGAGCAGATCGATTTCATTTATACCTTCTTCAAACCTGAAGCGGAGCAAAAGGGTCTTCGGCTTTATGTTAAGAAACCGTATGCCAGTCAGGAAACCTTTATCAAAACAGACCAAGAAAAGGTGTATGCAATCCTGACTAATCTGGTTAAAAATGCGATTAAATACAGTGATAGCGGTAATATTGAATTGGGATACACCATTTCAGAGAGACAGCATAACACGGCTCTATCACCACAGAACCAACATCCTCAGACCCTGCAATTTTTCGTTAAAGACACTGGTATTGGTATTCCTAAAGATCGGCAAAATTCTGTTTTTGACCGTTTTGTTCAGGTTGATATTGGTGATAAAAGGGCATTTCAGGGTGCCGGGCTTGGATTGTCTATTTCAAAAGCTTATGCAGAGATGCTTGGTGGCAAAATTTGGGTAGAGAGCGAAGAGGGAATCGGCTCCACTTTCTATTTTACTGTTCCCTGTGATTATGAAGAACCAGAAGCAGAGGTTAGAAAACCTATTGTTCTGGATGAAGGAGCGGCACCACGGATTAAAGATCTCAGCATATTAATTGCCGAAGATGATGAACCTTCCGAGATGCTCATTTCGCTTGCAGTAAAGCCGTTCAGCCGAGAAGTTTTTAAGGTCAAAAATGGCGTTAGTGCAGTGGAACTATGCCGTATGCATCCTGATATTGATCTGGTTCTGATGGATATTCAAATGCCGGAAATGAATGGATATGAAGCCACCAGACAAATAAGAAAATTTAATACTAACGTTGTTATAATAGCTGAAACAGCTTATGCTTTGGCCGATGACAGGGAATTGGCAATCGCAGCCGGGTGTAATGACTATATTGCAAAACCTTTTGGCAAAATATTATTGTCAGCGCTCATTAGCAAATATTTTAAGGCAAAAGGAAACTAATTTGCCGGCTGCTGGATACAGACAAGGTACACAGGGTTACGCAGGGTTGTAAAAGGGTTACGGGTGGACAGGGTTGTAAAAGAGTTACAGGTGGACAGGGTTACGGGTTACTGGATTGTAGTAACCTGTAACTTTTTTCGTAACTAGTTGCTGGTTACGGGTAAGGTACACAGGGTTACGCAGGGTTGTAAAAGGGTTACGGGTAAGGTACACAGGGTTACGCAGGGTTGTAAAAGAGTTACGGGTGGACAGGGTTACGGAGGGTAACAGGTATACAGGGTTACAGGTTACGGGTAACTATTTTTGTAACCTGTAACTTTTTTTGTAACTAGTTGCTGGTTACGGGTAAGG
>JBAXOA010000034.1:0-38984 GCA_037133495.1 Mariniphaga sp.
CAAAATTTCAAAGAACTTTTAATAGTATAATAGATGTTTTGAACACTCTTAATTATTAATTACGAATTACTAATTATGAATTTGGGAATGTGCTAATGTGCCAATGTGCTAAAAGCCTAACAGCCTACAGCCTAATAGCCTAATTTACCAATGTGCTAATATGCCAATGTGCTAATAGTCTAAAAGCCTAACTGTCTAAAAGCCTAATAGTCTACAGCCTAATAACCTAATATACCAATGAATTAATTTGAAAATACTGCATATTAGTGGATCAGTTGAAAAAGTTGTGGAGGAAGTAATTTTGAAACACCCATGAATCTGCGCTTCGCAAACGAGAATGAAGATAACCCAGGTATTCTCCCGATAAATCGAGACAGGCTATCAGGCTATTAAAAAACAAATCATCTTCTGATAAAATAATACATCTCAATCATCATGCTGAATTTAATGAAAGCGCAGCGACCGGTTAATCAGCAGCTGTTAAAAGGCACGAAATCCCACCTTGCTGTCTACAAAATTAAACATCCAGAATATCAGCAATATAACTACAATTTGGGACGAATTACAACACGGCATGTTCCCAATGCCGAAAATAACTTTGTAGCAAATTTCAAATTTGCTACAAAGTTGTCCCCCGAATTTTTATTTTTTCTTTCGTTCTGGCTCATCTTTGTGGAATATTTTACAGTAAATATCTTACGCAAATTATTTGTGAATTGTCTGGATAAAATTTACATCCATTGACCAGGATTATTAGCCAATAATCGCACACTTGTGCGATTATTTAGAAGGACTGATCATTTCTGATCTGATATTTTGTTAAATTAAAAATATTAAAATAAATTAATAATTTATTAAAGCGCCAAGGTATAGCTCATTAGGCAGGTACTGCCGCCCTGTTTCAAAACAGTGGGATATTTTGGCATGTTGTTTGCCATCTTGGTTATTTTTAAAGAATTTACTCCTTCTGAATCAATTATTGAATCTAAATACTAAATGTATGAAAAAAGCATCCATCTTTATATTTACCTTGTTGGTGATTTTCTCCTTCGGTGCAAAGGAAGCCTTTTCCCAGGTTACCGAAAGCACTGTCCCTAATAGCATGACTATAGGGATAACAGTAACCGCAAAACCCAGATCAGCCACGTTGGCAACCAAGCCGTACGATATTTTAACCGTAACAGATGCCAACCCGGCAAATAAAATTAGCCTTTCGGTTGATCCAAATTCAATTCCTGATAACCTGATAATTGGCGTCGGTGGTAATCCGGCTGTTCAATACAGTACCAGCCTGTATGATGTATCCGGTAAGCTTTTGCTTGAAAGCATAACTACAGGAAGTGTTACCAAACTATCAATGGCATTATTTCCGCCATCGACTTATTTACTCAAAGTATTAGAGGGAACGAATGAAATCAGGACATTCAGGATAATAAAGAACTAAGGTTTTTTTAATGCAACAGGAATTATGAAGACGAAGCAAAACAGATCAATGAAAATATATTTGGCGTTTTTTCTGACGCTTTTGGCCGCTATTTTGGTGCAAAACGCAACTGCACAGAACTATGTTATTAATCCCGCCACGGATGGTAGTTTTGAGGGTACCCATGGGTGGACCATTGTTAACACCACAAACGTCAATAAGTGGATTATAGGAACGGACCAAAAATCAGCCGGATCTTCAGGCGCCTTTGTTTCTGACAACAACAGCACCAATACTGTTACAAATCCACAGGCAACAAACAGTAAGATTTATATTTACAAAGATGTGGTTGTTCCCTTAAACGCCACATCCATCACAGTCTCCTTTAAATATAAAAATGCCGGAACAGATGCTCCTCCTCCACGGTGTTTGTTTGAAAGAACATCTGCATTTCCTTCTTTGCCTACAGATGGTAATTCGAGCCTTATTGGAGGCGAATTTGTAACTGTATTAAACAACAGTTCAGGATGGATATCTTATACAAATACTAATCCGTTTACAACAGACAGGCCGGCAACCTATTCCAGTGCACCATTAATACCTGGCACCAGCTACAGGATCGTTTTCGAATGGTCAGCTGCTTACCAGACAAGTTTTACACAGGTAGCTCCTTTCTGTACCATGCCTTCAAGTGCCAGTATTTCTGGGAATATGAGTATTACTCCGGGTAGCAACGAGACATATAGCGTTGTAAGTACCGGAGGAGGTAATTTCTTATATACCTGGAACCTTACAGGAGGTTCAACAATTGTTTCCGGACAAGGCACCAGTACAATTGTAGTTCATTATCCAAACGGATATTCAAGCGGCCAGATCGGTTGTACCTTAACCTGTCCTTCGCCAACACTTACAAATAATGGCAAAACAGGCGGGCCGTTGGCCATCGATGAGGTTTCAATTACCTATGTTGCTGTGCCTAAAATCAATTCTTTTACTCCTGCATCGGCAGCAGTTGGCAGTTCGGTTACTATCAGTGGCGAATACTTTGACGCAACTGCCGCCAATAATGTTGTTTTCTTGGGAGGAGTGAAATGTGCTGTCACGGCTGCCTCTGCTACCAGTTTAACTGTTACTGTACCGCCATTTGCCGCTTTTAATAACTTCACCGTTATAAATACCACAACCAATTTAAGCGCAACTTCAGCAGATAAATTTGTGCCAAAAAATACTTCATTGGCAGGCATTCCATACAGCGGATATGCCAGTGGTCAGAATGGTTCCTTTGAACCTGCGGTAACTTACACTGCTGCGGCACTTCCTTCCAGTGTTGATCAGAAATTTGCCCTGGCTGATATAGACGGAGATGGCAAGATTGATATAGTAAGCAATTACAAAACAACAGGTGTTCCTCAGATATACAGGAATACAAGTACCTCGGGAACAATTGTTGCCGGTTCGCTTACTTTATCTGCTCCTGCCGGTATATCGCCGGCAATTACTACTTCAAGTAATGTTCTCACTGCCGATTTAAATAATGATGGCAAGATTGATATAGCCGCTTCCAATGGCACTACTGATGGCGGATTTGCTAATATTAACAGTTCAACATCCGGCACCGTAAGCTTGCTGAATTATTCCTCCATCTTATCTTCCGGTTATTATAAAGTATCTACATCTTTCCTGCCTATGGATATTAACCTGGATGGCCGTGTGGATATTTTGGGTATCAGTTCTGGTACTCCTGCCAATGCCTTTTTTACCAGGAATGGAACAACAGGCACTACATATGCCTCAACAACAGGTAACGCGCTTAACACTGGTTCGGTAAACAAAATATTATCCGATGGCAACTTTTATTCAGGTGCTTCAGGAGATATGAATGCTGACGGAAAACCGGATGTGATACTTGGCGGAATTGCCGAAATATACGCACTTCAAAATACCACTACCCAAGGCGCATATTCGGTAAGAGGCTTTACTTTTTCGGAGCCGTTGTACAAAGCAACTGCCGGTGGCAACTGCAATGCCGTAAAATTAGCCGATCTTGACGGGGACGGCAAACTTGATGTTATAGCAACCAATGCATCATCACTCAATATTTCAGTTTTCAGGAATACTTCCACTACGGGAGGATCCATTACACTGAATGCTATCCAGAATTTTGCCTCCACTCTGGCATCCGGAACCAATGGACTTGCTGTTGCGGATATGAATGGAGATGGCAAGCCAGATCTGATTTTTAGTAATAACGCTTCTGGCATTGCTTACCTGGAAAATACTTCCGTGTCCGGAACTATTTCATTTGCTGCATCCGTAACTATCCTCCCTACTGGAGCTTATGCGCAGTTAGAAATTGCAGATATTGACGGTGACAATAAACCCGATATAATTGCGGCTGGTGCAACAGCTACGATAAGTATATTCAGGAACAGGCAAACAGAAGCCGGCGTTATTTCGGCAGACCAGGCAGTTTGTTCCGGCGCTGTTCCGGCAGCTATGACCTCTGTTTTGGCTGCTACATTTACTTCCGGAACTGTAACTTATTTGTGGCAGACTGCTACATCGCTTTCAGGAACCTGGAGCACAGCAGCAGGCACAGCTACCGGTATTGCTTATACACCAACAGCAACCGTTGCAGCAACTACTTATTTTAGGAGGCAGACTGTAAGTTCAACACCACCGGCAGTATTTTATTATACAAGCCCTGTGACGGTAACAGTAACTCCGGCACCAACAATTACGGGATCTACGGCTGCTACCGGCTGCGGAACAACAACCGTAAGCCTTGCAGCAACCAGTGGAGCAGGCAATACCATACAATGGTTTACAGCTTCCACCGGAGGAACTGCAATAGGCACGGGCTCTCCATGGGTAACGCCAACTATATCAGCAAACACTACATATTATGCAGGTGCTGTTACAGCAAATGGCTGTTTGTCTGCAAGCAGAACTGCTGTATTAGCAACTATCAATACTATTGCACCAACAATAACCGGCTCAACAGCAGCAAGCCGTTGCGATGCGGGTTCTGTTACATTATCCGTAACAGCCAGTACAACAATTAGCACGACCATCAACTGGTATGCAGCAGCAACAGGAGGCTCTCCGTTAGGAACAGGTTCAGCTTTTGTAACGCCGGAGATCAACGCTACTACTACCTATTATGTTGATGCAGTGAACTGTATTGGGACAACTGCGAGCAGAACAGCAGTGACAGCTACTATAAATATCACTCCAACCATTGTTTCAACTGTACCTGCAGCGGGATGCCAGTCAACCAGTGTAGTATTAAGTGCGGTAGCTTCCTCTGGAACATTAAACTGGTATACCGCAGCTACGGGTGGAAGTGCCGGTTCAGGCAATGCCACGGTTTCATCCATTGCTTCAACAACCACAAGATATGTATCGGCAATAAGTGCTGCGGGTAGTTGCGAAAGCCCAAGAACCGCTGTAATTGCCACCATGAATGCGTTACCTACGGCAGCAGTAACATCGGGTAATACTTTATGTGCTTTGGGAACTGCCATTGTTACTGCAACCCCTCCGACCAACGGAAGCATATCCTGGTATAGTTTATCATCGGGCGGTACATTAGTTGGAAGCGGTACATCGTTCACTTCGCCCACCATGGCTGCAACTGCCAGTTATTATGCCCTGGCAACCGATGCCAATGGGTGTAATGCCACTGCACGCACCATTGCAACAATTACTTACAATGGCCCTACGGTAGGAGCCATCTCCAATTTAAATGCAATTACCAATAGTACAAGCCAAAGTTTTAGTGCTAGCGGATTAGTTAATCAAACCAGCTTTATCTGGCAACGAAGTAAAGACGCCGGAACAAACTGGGAGGATATTTCGGCCGGTCTTGATCCTAATGTTACCTATTCAGGTTTTAGCGGTACCACAGCCACAACCAGCAGCCTAACTATAAGTGTGGCATTGCCGGGTATGCACCTGTATCAGTATCGTTTAAAGCTTACAGGAGCCACAGGTGCATGTGTAAATTACAGCAATGTTGCTACTCTGTTTGTTGCGGATTTGTTTGGAGCATGTCAGGGCGCTACAAAATTAACCTTGGTTAATGTTAATGCAGGATATTACCAACTTAAAACGTCATGGTCTCATGTTATAGGATATACTTATGACGGTACGGGCTGTATGTGTAATCAGCCCGATATTGCATCCAGCTACAATTATAGTTTTGGATCAATGACTGATGCAAATGAGCAGTCCGGCTTGATTGTTGGTATCGGTACAGGATCAACTGCCATGATTACTAATTATTTGCCAAACTACCTGACCACTTCCACATTGATCAATCAGGTTTACCTCAAAGGATTTGTTGACCAATCTTATATTCAAGGACAGCCAAATGTAGATGGTCCAAACTGGGATGGTGGAAGTATCCAGGTAAGTACAGATAATACAAATTGGACGACTGTTGTAGCTAATGTTTCGGGAACAGGAGTTGATAGCTATGGTTGGGCACCAGGGGCGTATTATACTTTTCCTGCAGTGTATGCCAGGTATGTCAGGGCTATAAAATCCTCCGAAGGCGGATTATCGGAATTCTATGTCTATCCGGCAGATATGAATACTACTCCATTTGTCAGAAACTTACCTGCAACCCCACAAAATATTTCCACAGGAGCTACATTTTCTCCTGGCATAACTGTTACACCTGCTACAGGCCAAACGATTTCTTCCTATCAATGGAGTAAGAGTGCCGATAATATAACTTTCACAGACCTGGCAAACGGAGGAACGATTTCCGGCGTAGCAACGGCTAATTTAACCATTACCAGTTTTGCTGCAGGCAATATAGGCTACTATAAATTAACAGCTACCCAGGTTAACGGCTGCACTCTTACGCCTGTAATCCAGGCAGTATTAGTTGCTCCTTATTATTCATCAGCAGCAGGGGCGGCAGGTGCTCTGCAAACTGTATCTAACTGGAATACCGGTGCAACCGGCACCGGCGGCTCAGCCGCTGTTGATTTTGCGGCAGGCAAATTCTTTATCCTTGCCAACGCAGCCAGCACCTATACATTTGGCGCTGCCTGGACTGTTGGTGGAACACTCCGGATGAATGGAAAAGTACTGACGCTTGGGAATTATAGTGCAACCATCAGTAATATACTGGAAGCTTCAAATACAGCCTATGTAAAAACAAATGGCACGGGAAAATTAATTTCCAGCACAAGTACCACCGCTAATTTATTCCCGGTAGGAAACAGCACCTACAACCCTGTAACCATTATGAATAATACCGGAACAACTGATAATTTTTCAGTGAGTGTTTCCGATGCAGTTCTTGCAAGCGGTTCAACAGGAACAACAATGACAAATGTTGTAAACAGGACATGGACAATCAATAAAGTAACATCGGGCAGTACATCTGCCGGATATGGCGTAAACTTAACCTTTCAGTGGCAGGCCGGAGATGTTTCCGGCACGGTCGCTAATCCTGTGTTGTATGCGTATTCAGGTTCAGCATGGGTTGCTCAAACTGCTGGTTCTGTCAGCAGTACAGCAACAAGCGTAACATATACGCAATATAACGGCAGCTTAAGCAATACGTTGTTTATGCTGGCCAATGCAGTTCCTGCCATTGCCTCTTTTTCACCAACCAGCACCGGGAACGGGTTATCTGTTGTAATTACCGGCACTGCACTTAGCAATGCTACTGCTGTGAGTTTTGGCGGAACAGCGGCTACTTCATTTGTTGTAAATAGTGCAACACAAATTACGGCAGTTGTTGCAGCTGGGACAACAGGTTCAGGAAGTGTAACCACACCGGGTGGCACAGCAACTTTAGCGGGATTTACATTTGTGGCGGCACCGGCTATAACCTATTTTACACCAGCCAGGGCCAATGCAGGTACCACTGTAACTATTACCGGCACTAATTTAAGCAATGCTACCGCCGTAACATTTGGAGGTACAGCCGCATCGTCGTTTACAGTTGTAAGCAGCACCCAGGTAACAGCCGTTGTTAGAACAGGCACATCCGGAAGTGTGGTAGTTACCACCCCGGGCGGCACAGCCACCAAAGCGGGTTTTGTGTTTGGCTTGCCATACACTTCATTGAATGTGCTGGCAGCCTGGAACCAGGTGAATACTTCTGCACAGTCCTATTCGTATGCTGCCTCAGTAAAAGCAGCAAACGTATCGGCAGCAGGGCAGAACTTTAGTGGGTTAACCAAGGTTAATGACGCACTAAATAAATGGCAGAATACCAATGCTAGCGCCAGCCTGGATTATACAACAGCTCCTTATGTCTCTTATTCAGTTACTACAACCGCATCAACAAAGTTCGACCGTTTTGTAATTCCCGGATTAAATGCAAGCGGCACAACAAAAATACAGTTGCGCTGGAGCGTGGATGGGTATGCCGGTTCGTTGGGAGAATTTACTCCCGGCACAGGCGCCAGTTTTTCTTTGTCGTCTGTTGACCTGATCAGCACAGCTTTACAGGCAGCCGGAACAATTGAATTCCGCACCTATATGTACAATGGTAACTCGGATAATGTGGCACATGCCGCCGGAAATAGTTATACATCAACAGATGGAACAGCTTCATCATTGTATGAAGGGTCTTATGCTGTGATGATTTATGGAGCGGTTAGAACAACCCCGACGCTGGGAACTATGGCTGATATCATTAAAAACCTGGGAGACCCGGCTTTCTTTATTACGCCGCCAACTACTAACAGCACAGGCGTAATCACCTATTCCTTCGATAACGCAGCAGTGGCAACGGTAAGCAGTTCAAGAGTAAGCATCGCCGGAACAGGCACTGCTACTTTAACTGCAACCCTGGCTGCAACCGACAATTACAATGAGGCAACCACCACTGCCCAGGTAAGTGTAAAAACAGCTCCGGTAATTGTATTCCAGAATATGCACAAAACAATAGGAAATGCTGCCTTTACTATCAATGCAGTTTCCACCTCAGCGGGTGCAATTACTTATACCAGCGGCACACCGGCTACGGCTACCATTTCGGGTAATACCGTAACTCTGGTTGCGGGAGGAACAACGGTGATAACAGCGACACAGCCGGCAGATGGAATTTATAACGCTGCAACGGCCACAGCAATTTTAACGGTCGGAACTACTGCCAATTCCAATCCAACACTGGTATGGGTTAGCGGCATCAACAAAACAATGGGCAATGGAACTTTCTCAATAACAAGTGGATTGAGCACCAACAGCGGTGCAACTGCCACCTATTATTCAGGCAATACTTCTGTGGCTACTTTGTCATCAATTACAGCAACACTGGTTGCACCTGGAATATCAATCCTGACTGCTGTATATCCTGCAAACGGGAGTTACAATGCCGGCAATATTTCCACAGTTCTTACAGTGGGAACAGTAGGCTATACTGATCCGACACTCAGTGGATTTCCTGCTATTAATAAATATGTAAACGATGCAGCCTTTACCTTGTCAGCGCCAACCAGTAACAGCGCAGGCAGCTTCTTCTACCTGAGCAGTAATCCTGCAGTGGCTGTAGTAAATGGCACTAATGTTACCATAAATGGGTCTGGTACCTGCAACATAATTGCAGTTCAGTATGCCAATGGCATTTATAATGCCGGAACCATTTCGGCAACTCTTACAGTTGCCCAGGTATTTACCTACACTACACCAAACATATTTACTAAAAGCACAGCAATTACAAATCTGACACCGGTATTATCACCAGGAACAGTTAAGGTTTACAGTGTTTCGCCAGCCCTGCCAAGAGGTTTAGCAATAAGTGCTACTACGGGTGTTATCAGTGGTACGCCAACAATGGTAACGCCAAATGCAACCTATACCGTAACTGCCACTAACACTGGCGGCACTGCAACTGCTAATCTGGATATTAGGGTGAATGATATTGTACCAAGCACTCTGTCATATACTACACCTAATACATATGTTGTAGGCACAGGTATCACCACTCTTACTCCTACAACAACAGGTGGTGAAATAACAACATATACCATTTCACCGGCATTACCTGATGGTTTAATGATCAACGACCAGACGGGCGAAATAAGCGGAACGCCAACTGTTGCTTACCCTATTACTACTTATGTTGTTACAGGTTCTAATACGGGAGGCAGCAGATCTGCCAATGTGGTTATTACGGTAACGGACAAGGAACCTGTACTGTTAGCCTACTCAACTCCCAATACCCTATCGAAAGGGAATAGTATTTCGCCGCTCACCCCATCATACACAGGCGGGTTCATTACCGGATACAGTGTATCACCGGCATTGCCTTCAGGATTATCTTTAAATACAACCTCAGGTATAATCAGCGGTACGCCAACGGTGGTTGTATCGTCATTTACGACCTACACAATTACCGGCACTAATACAGGCGGAAGCATAACTGCAGGGGTTCAACTTCTGGTAAATGATGCGGCACCCGCTAATCTTAGTTATTCAACTCCAAATGTGTTTACAAGGAATACTGCCATTACCCAGTTAACACCCATCTCTACAGGGGGTGCAATAACAAGCTATGCCATTGAACCTCCATTGCCTTCAGGACTATCATTGAATACAACAACGGGGGTAATCAGCGGTACGGCATCGGTTATAAAAGCTACGACAACATATCTTGTTACTGCCACTAATTTTGTTGGTAGTGCATCGGCTGATGTTGTGATTACAGTGAATGATATTTTACCTTCGGACCTTTCGTATTCTACACCAAATGTGTATACAGTAGGAACAGGAATAACTGATCTGAGCCCGGCGGCAACAGGTGGCGCCGTAATAAGCTATAGTGTGAGCCCAGCACTTCCTTCCGGCTTATCGCTTGATACAACTACGGGTGTAATTAGTGGTACTCCAACTGTAATGACATCGCAGGCAACGTATGTGGTTACTGCAACCAATTCAGGGGGAAGTGTAACTGCCAATGTTTCAATAACAGTAAATAAAGCCTCTCAATCCATTACCTTCGGTGCAACTGCAACCAAAGATTACGGCAACGCTGATTTTGCTCCGGGGGCCACATCAGCCACCTCTGGAACAAATGCAATCACCTACACCAGTTCAAATTCTGCGGTGGCCACAATTGTGAGCGGGCAGATTCATATCGTAGGTGTTGGAACTACCAATATCACGGCTTCACAGGCTGCAAGTACCATTTACAGCGCTGCGTCGGATGTAGTTCAGTCGCTGACCGCCAATGCTATTTCCCTTACCATCTCCGGCGCTTCGGCACAAAACAAACCATACGACGGCACCAATACTGCGGTTATTACCGGTACGCTCAGCGGGGTGATCAACTCCGATGATGTTACTTTGTCGCTCTCAGGCACTTTTGCAAGTATGAACGTGGCTACCGGTATTGTGGTAACTTCAACCAGCACCCTTGGAGGAGCAAAAGCGGGAAATTACTCTTTGACACAGCCAACAGGCTTGACAGCAAACATCACCATTGTTTCCCAAACCATCACGTTTGGGGCTTTATCAGCTAAAATTTACGGTGATGCTGATTTTGCTCCGGGGGCCACATCAGCCACCTCGGGAATAAATGCAATAACGTATGCCAGCTCTAATACAGCTGCGGCAACTATTGTCAACAGTCAGATTCATATTGTTGGCGCAGGTACAACCAATATCACCGCTTCGCAAACCGGCAATTCAATCTACAGTTCAGCAACAGATGTAACACAATCATTGACTGTTTATCTTGCACCCACCATCACCTCCTTCAGTCCCACAACGGCGGCTACAGGGGCAACGGTAACTATTACGGGAACCAATCTTAACGGTATTACAGCTGTGAGTTTTGGCGGAACGGCAGCTGCATCATTTAATGTGGCAAGCGCAACGAGCGTCACAGCAGTTGTGGCAAGCGGTACCTCGGGAAGTGTAAGTGTGACTACTCCGGGTGGAACAGTAACTTTGGCAGGATTTACTTATTCTCAATCCAAAACCTGGACCGGCACTACCAATACTGACTGGAACACCACGACCAACTGGAGTTCTATCGGCGTACCTTTGTCCACGGATATTGTTACGATTCCAAGCACAACCAACAATCCGGTTGTCAGCGACCTTACCATTGCCTCTGGCGGAACGGTGACCATCGCACCCAGGGCTGACCTTACTGTTTCAGGCACCCTCACCAACAACAGCGCTGGTGGCGTAGTCATCCAAAGCGATGCTTCTGGTACTGGTTCTTTGATTGCTGCTGCATCCTCAGGATCGGGTACCACCATTGCCCAAAGGTATATGACTGCCGGCTCATGGCATCTGGTTTCTTCACCTGTTATCCAAACAGTATCCGACTTCCTGAATGCCAATACCTCCATTATAGCAACAAATGGTTCTGCCAGAGGAATGATGGACTATAATCCGGGAACAAATCTTTGGAACAATTTCTTTACTGATGGAAGCGGGAACGGAAGTCTGGGTGCAGGCAGAGGATTCTCAATGCGTCTGGCAGTCTTAATACCTGTAACAAATGATGCTGCTGTTATCGCCACCGGAGCACTGCAAGCCGGAACCCAACCGGCCAGTAATCTTATCGCTGGAAAATGGAACTGTGTTGGAAATCCCTATTCATCTGCAATTGGTATTAATGCAGCAAGCGCAAGCGGAGCAACCAATAATTTCATTACCGCAAACTCAAGCAATCTTGATTCCAATTATGGCGCAATTTATGTTTGGGACAATGCCGACACCAATAATGGGAAACCGGGATGTTACACTGTCATATCGAATGTAATACCTAACAATACTTCATTTAATGTGCAACAAGGACAGGCCTTTATGGTGTTAATGGATGCAGGCAATACATCGGTCAGCTTCACGACCCAAATGCAGTTTCACAGTTCGGTTTTACCATTAAAATCAGCACCAACTCCCTGGCCTACTATCAAGCTTGCAGCCACGGTAAACGACCAGACCGGTTCTACCCTCATCGCCTTTAATGATGGCATGACCAAAGGGCTTGATGTGACTTACGATGCCGGTCTGCTTCGTGGTGGCAGCGATGTGCAAGTTTACACTAAACTGGTCGAAGCGTCTGGAAACACTACTCCATTCGCGATTCAGGCATTGCCCGATAACAACTTCAACAGCATGATTATCCCGGTAGGAGTCGAATCCAGGATCGGTGGCGATGTTGTCTTCTCGGCCGAAACAACGAACCTTCCTTCCAACTGCAAAGTGATTCTGGAGGATAAATTGACCAAAACCTTTACCGATCTTTCAGCCAATACCTACAAAGCAGCAATACTGCCTAACAGCACCGTTGCCGACCGGTTCCAGCTACATACCTCCGCTGCCACCATCGGTGCGACAGGTCAGAATATTCTGTCGGGTAAGTTAAATGCTTATGCAATAGGCAATACCGAGATTCGCGTAGTAGGAGAGGTGTCGGGAAAGGCAGTGGCTACACTTTACGATGTGTTGGGCAGAGCAGTCGCGATTCAAAAGCTGAACGAAGGAAATCTGAACGTGATTCCATTGACCAATATTAAACCGGGCGTTTATATCCTTTCGGTGGAAGATAAGGGAACTACGAATTTTAAAATACGAATAGCGAATTAATGTGCCAATGCGGTAATATGCTAATTAATTAATTATCAATGTTTATCCGTCAGCCGACGGATCAATGTTCAATGGAGAAAATAATTAAGAAATACAAATATCAAACTAATTCATAATTGTTTTCCATTAGCACATTGGCATATTAGCACATTATTAATATTTTCCTTTTTTAAAATGTAACTATAAAGAAAACAAAAGATATGAAATCAAAACCCAACGAAAAGAACACCGCGGTTGAGGTAGCAAAGATGAATCGCAAGCAGGCGATCAAAAAATCGGGTTATATCGCTGCGGCCACGATGCTAATTTTGCTTAGTTCGAATAAAGCACAAGCCCAGACCTCTCCAGCACCTCCGGCTGGGTGGCCGGCTTAATTATTAATTACGAATTACGAATTACGAATTACGAATTACGAATTACGAATTACGAATTACGAATTTGGGAATGTGCTAATGTGCTAATGTACCAATGTGCTAATGTGCTAAAAGCCTAACAGCCTACAGCCTAACAGCCTACAGCCTAACAGCCTACAGCCTAACAGCCTACAGCCTAAAAGCCTACAGCCTAAAAGCCTACAGCCTAAAAGCCTAATTTACCAATATGCTAATATGCCAATGTGCTAATAGTCTAAAAGCCTACAGCCTAAAAGCCTAATTTACCAATATGCTAATAGTCTACAGCCTAAAAGCCTAATAGTCTACAGCCTAATAGTCTACAGCCTAAAAGCCTAATAGCCTACAGCCTAACAGCCTACAGCCTAACAGCCTACAGCCTAAAAGCCTAATATGCCTACAGCCTAACAGCCTAATTCCTTTCCCCTACTGTCTTGCTTCCTTTACATTTGCACTTCCGAAAATAATGAAAAGGCTTTTGATCAAGCCATATAATACCACCAGCGTGAAAATGATAGCTGCCCCTGAAGGAATGTCATAGATGTATGAAAGTGAAAGTCCGGTCACAGAACCTAAAAATCCGAAGGCAATTGAATATAACATCATATGGTCAAATCTCTTGGTGAAAAGATTCGCAATGGCCTGCGGAATCGTCAGAAGCGACATTACAAGGATAATTCCCACAACTCTGATATTAAGAACAATAGTTAACGCCACGAGACTTATGAGCAGTGCATTAAACAGTCGGACCGGGGCATTATTGGTAAGGGCAAACTCTTCATCGAACGAAACAAAAATAATCATCCGGTAGAAAATCAGGAAGAACGCAATTACAAAAACAGCCAGAAAAAGAAGATAAAAGAGATCACCTTTTGAGACAGTGAGAATATTTCCGAACAGGTAGCTCATTAAATTAGGGGCGTATCCGGGAGTGAGGAAGATAAAAATCACTCCCAATGCCATTCCCAACGACCAAAGCATGGCGATAGCTGAATCTTCACGCAGATCGGCTTTTTTTGTAAAAAACTCGATTCCAAGAGCTGACAGGATGCCAAATCCAATTGCGCCCATTATAGGATCAAATCCAAAATAGTATCCCATTCCAATACCTCCGAAAGAAGCATGCGTAATTCCGCCGCTGATGAAAACAATCCGTCGGGCAACAATGTATGTTCCGATGATTCCGCAGGTTATACTTGCAAGGAATGCAGCGAAAAATGCATTTTGGAAGAATTCAAAGCTTAAGAGTGAAATCAGGCTCTGCATCAGGATATATGATTATGTAAAACGGTATGAGGAATATCTCCGTGTGAGATGATCTGGATCGGACACTCGTACGATTTGAGTAATTCAGGTGTGACTTTATTTCCGGCATGGTAATGCAATGAACTGTTTACACATGCATACGATTTAACGTAGGTCGAAATTGTGCCCAAATCGTGCGATACCAGTAAAATGGCCAATTGATCATTTAAGACCTTCAGCTTTTCGTATAGCTCACGCTCAAACCGGTTGTCAACGTAGGTGTTGGGCTCATCCAAAATTAACAATTTAGGGTTATTTACCAATGCACGGCACAAAAGTGCACGCTGAATCTGTCCGCCCGAAAGTTCGCCGATGGCCTTATTTCGAATACCTGTAATTCCCATTTCATCCATAAGCTTGTGAGCCCGGTCATTCTCTTCGCCACTGTATCGGCCGATAAGCCGTTTTCGCGACATCAGGCCAGACCTGACAACATCATATACTGTAACCGGAAATTTACGATCGATGTTATTGATTTGTGGAAGATAGCCGATCCGGTGCGCGTTTCCTTCAGTCATCGAATCATCAAATATAATTTCTCCCGACAAAGGAGGAATCAAACCAAGCAATGCTTTGAGTAAGGTCGTTTTTCCCCCTCCGTTGGGGCCAATCACGCCGATAAAATCGTATTGCCGAATCGTAAGGCTGACATTATGCAAAACAATATTTTGTCCGTATCCAGCTGATAAATTCCGTATTTCAACTAAGGAGTCCATGAATTTAAAGTTTATTTAGATGGATCTGAAAGTTTTTCGGCAATCGAAATCATCTGTTCAGGCCATTCATAGGAAAGCGGATCAATTTGTACGATCTTACTGCCTGTCTCCTGCGCTATAATTTCGGCATTTTCTTTGTCAAATTCTTTCTGAATCAGTATTAATTTGATCTTCCCTGACTTCGCAGCATCAATAACCGTCTGAAGGTGTTTTGGAGAAGGAACTTTTCCTTCAAATTCAATTGACAGCTGTTCGAGTCCGTAGTCGCGGGCAAAATAGCTCAAGGCCGGATGGAAAATAATAAATTTTTTAGATGTAGTGCCGGAGAGCAATCTGGTCACAGACGAATCTACTTTTGCAATTTCAGTCAGCAATAATGAAAGATTTTTCTGATAAGTATCACCGTTTGCCGGATCGACTTGCATCATTCCTTCAAAAATATTTGTTGCAATAAGCCGGGCTGTTTTTGGTGACGACCAGATATGAGGGTCGACGCCCTGAGGATGATTATGATCTTCGTGTTGTTCTGTCTCTTTGATTAAATCAATCCTTTTTGAGGTTACGAATACCTGCAAATTAGCATTTGATGATTTAAAATTTTCTAACCAGGCTTGCTCAAAACCAAGAAAACCAATCGAAAAATAAGCCTGTGCCTGGCCTAAAAGCAGCATTTGTTTGGGTGTAGGAGAATAAGTTTCCGGCCCAACTCCGGGAGGGACCATAACTTCAACTTTATAAGTATCGCCGATAATTTTATCGGCAAAATATTTCAAAGGCAAAATGCTGACAAATACAATTTTATTTTTTGTTTTCGGAGGTTCTGAAAAACAGCCGGAAAACAGTAGAGAAATGAATAGATAAATTAATAATTGCTTCATTTGTAATGCGATCATTGATTATTTAAAATTGATAATTTAACATTATTTTGGAGGCACCGGATCAAACCCATGCGTTCCCCAGGGATGGCATTTTGATATTCGCCGGACAGCTAAATAGATTCCTTTAATGGGTCCATGAATTTTCAATGCCTCAACTGCATATTCCGAACAACTTGGGATATGACGGCACGAAGCAGGGGTCATTGGTGAGATGACATATTTGTAAAAATAGACGGGCATCATTAAAAGTTTGATAAAAAACCATCTGACCCCATCGACAACCTTCATAAACATTTATTTCTTCACTTTGTATAAATCGTCCAATTTCACTATCTCAATCAAAGTTGAATCTTTTAGCGTCTTGGAAATTAAGCCATAAGGTGCCACTATAATTTGATCATCCGGATTAAGTCCTTCAATGATCTGGATGTTTGTATTATCCTGAATGCCGGTTTTAACCTTCACCTGACGAGCTAATCCATTCCGGTTAACAAAAACTACTTCGAATTGTTCGGGATCTTTGGACGCTATTTTTTCCTCATTCGTGTCCTTGCCTTCCACTTCCGCCACCGGCTGGGTCGTTGATTTTTTGGCAGCTCCATTATCAGCGCGGGTTGTAACAGCTTGAATGGGGATTGTGATTACTCCCTTCCTGGTATCAGTCCTAATTTCGACAGTCGCCGACATCCCGGGTAAAAACGGGTACCGATGCGGATTACTGACTAAAAGATCGGCGTAGGAAGCTTGCAAAAGCAAAATTTTGACATTAAAATTAGTTACCTGATCGGTTGAGGTGCCCAAAACATTCGCTGAACTGGCTATTTCAGTTACCAGACCGTTGAATTTACGTTTCATATAGGCATCGATCTTAATATTGGCAGTATCGGATTTTTCAACATTAACAATGTCATTCTCATTTACTTCCACCTTTACCTCCATCAGCGTCAGATCGGCAATGGTCATTAGTTCAGTACCTGCAAATTGATTCGTTCCAACCACTTTTTCTCCCTTTTCGACATTTAGTTTGGAAACGGTTCCTGAAATAGGTGAGTAAATCTTTGTTTTTGTGAGGTTTTCCTGCGATTCGTTGAGACTTGATTCGGCACTTTTTACTGCAAAACGGGCAGCCTGCACTTCTGACTGCGCAACTTTCCAGGAAGCTTCGATGGTTTCGAAATCCGACCTGGCTATGGTGTTTTTATCGAAAAGTTGCTTTGATCTTTTGTAATTTAACTCTTTCTCTACTAATTGCGCTTCAGCTTGTGCCTGTCTGGCTTTCTGACTGTTGAGCGAAGCCTCGAGCCGGTTACGGTTAGAAATATAAATATCGGGACGTATTACAACCAGTAAATCACCCTTTTTCACTTCATCACCTTCTTTAACAGGTAGTTCAATGATTTCACCCGGCACTTCAGGACTAATTTTCACCAGCATTTGAGGTTCAATTTTCCCATTCGCCGTAATTATTTCTGTGATGTCCTTTTTCTGAACTTTCTCAACAGCGACCTTTAAGGCCATGTCTTTTCCAAACCATCCGGCTTTCTTCCCGGCAATAAGCCCAACAATCACGATTACACCCAAAATAACGAGATACAATACCGTATTATTTTTCTTTTTCATCAGAAGAAAATTATTTTGTTATATGAATTACTGAAACTCATTCTGTTAATCCAGAGTATGTTTCTTCTTTAGAATCATTATAAATAAGAAATTCTATTGATTCCTAAAATTACAAATAAATATGACCTGAAGTTAAACAGGTATTAAAATAACACGTAAATCCTTTAAATGCGATCTTCAGACCAACTTGCCAACCCCGGGTCCTATCGCTTTCGTCTAAAAAAATCAATATAGATTTGAAAATGTGCGCGGTACCACTTGCGATCTTTGAAACGGCTGATCACTGATTGGCGTACAGACTTGGAATAGAATGACTTGATAATCTGGCCAAGGTATGCTGTGAAAATCCTTTGAAAAATAAAGAGCAGTGTACGATGTGTGTTGTAAAAAGTAGCAGAACCCATATTCAGGTCGTGTTTTTTGGAAAAAAGCCACGAAGAAAGATTCCCTTTCGGATTGAGCGGTTTGGAAAGGCCAAAAGCTTTACCTGCAAATAGAAAGTATGCAATCGCTTTTTGCTTGGTTTTGATATTTGGGAGGACATCATTGAACGGCATTCTTTTCGAGAGCAGGTACAAATCGTAAAGGTCGCGGAAGGAAACAATGCCACTTGAATGTCCGCCATGACTTAGCTGACTGTGAATAAAATTGTGAATGATTTGATGATTGTCAGACAATACAAAACAGCCTTCCAATGACTTAACCGGTTTTTTCTCCTGGTCGGTAATCTGCGGATCAAACCAGCTCAAAGGATTCTGGGTCAAGGCCTGGTGAATCTCCAGATCGGCAGGGAAACCGGGTTTTGAAATCCGTGGATAATGTTTGAACTGCTCAACATCAAAGTACTTCGGAATATCTTCAAAAGTAGAATAGCCATCGTTTTCAAGCACTTTGGCAGCAGTTAGATAGTCTTTTTCAGGCACTAAGAAATCGATATCACCCAAAATGCGTTCACCGATAGCTGAGTATAGCTCGCTCAGCAAATGAGCAGCACCCTTCAGGTAAATGGGATAAATATTATTGGCATTGAGAGTTTTGGTCACTTCCTGTATCTGTGACAGAATTTGCCGGTTTCTGGATGCATTTAAATCATAGATCTCCTTTAAAAATTCGGTTAGTTCGTTAGGTAAGGAGGCGAGGATATTGTGTTTTTCAAATTTCAGGTAGATAACAGGCAGGATTAAATGATCACTGCACATCGTCACAAATATTTGCCAGTCAATGGTTTCCGAATTTATTTTATCAACAATTATCCGGCTGAATCCAGGATCTTCATCCAGCATCATGCATTTTCCGGTAAAGTAGAATAACTCTTTATTGGTCATGATCAAACAAATTAGTAATCGCGTCAAGAGCTTTCCGGTTATTTGAATAGGTCAGCTGATAAAAGGAAATTTGTAAAATCCAATCGAACAGCAGGGCTGCATTTTCGGCCGAGGGTGCTACCCAGGCCTGATCGAGCAGGAGTTTTATAGCCTTTATCGGATCTAGTTTTTCCCATGAGAAATCAACGGCGCCATCGTATTGAACAAAAATAAATTCATGAACAGGATACACCGCATTAATGAGATCCATTTGATGATCGGGAGCGAAATAGCGCACACTTTTTTCCGGCGAAATATAGTTAAGCGGTTTTTCCTCCAGCTCAGGGAAAAGCGAAGTGAGTACATCCATTGATCCTTCTTTCACTGACATGGCGATCGGAAAGGGAAAAGCATTAAACGAATCCCGGTCGATGGGGACGAAATCATCGGAAATTAACTGATATCCACGTGTTTGAAGCAAGGCTGCAATGGTCGTTTTTCCATTCCCGGGAGGTGCTGAAAACAGGATTGTTTTCTTTCCGTTTGTAATCGCCGAGGCGTGAACGGTCATCAGCCAGTCGGCATCCGTTTTATTATGCATCACATTAGTCAGGAACATAAAAATCATTCCTTTAACTAAATGGGTTTCGTCTTTTGTCCATACCCCTTTTGCCTCACCGTTAAAACGAAAAACAATCTGCTCCCGATAGGCAAATAGCTCAAAAAGAGCTGCTTCGCTACCTGTATCTTGTGTTTCAAGATGGCAGATTAAGGGATGAAGGTAATGTTCGAAGAGACGGGTTTCGTAAGAAAATGTTACCCGCCGATTACCTAATTGGTAGTGATGGACCGAAAAAGGGACAAAATGATGACTGTTTAGGTCACCTGAAATTTGATCGATCCTTTTTTGAGTCTTGTCCGGCTGGTTTAATTTTTCAATTTCTGTTCGGATATCTGTAACAAATGCGAGGCTCGCTTTGGGCGTGAGACCATAACGGCCGGCAAATTCCTTAGAGATTGCAGTGGCTTTGTACCGCTGCTTTGTTTTGCGGAAAACAAACCAGGCCGGTTCCTCCAGCTGAATGTAAGAATTGCTGTTTTGGAACCAGACCAGGTATGATTTACCAATCTTTTTAGTAATGGCAGGAATTGCGGCCATAAATCTTTCCGGTTACTTCAGTGACATAATCCTTTTAAGATTCTTTTTCCTCCGGTACTTCAGCCTGATCACATAGTCAAGATAATACAATGCAGGAACGAAAACCAAGGTCAGGAAAGTGGCAAAGCTCAGACCGAAGATGATGGTCCAGGCCAATGGGCCCCAGAAAGCAACATTATCACCACCAAAGTAAATATGGGGATTTAACTCAGTGAACAAAGTCACAAAATTAATATTCATCCCTACCGCCAATGGAACAAGTCCCAGCATGGTAGCCGTAGCAGTTAAAACAACCGGCGTGATACGTGTTCTTCCTGCCTGAATGATAGCTTCACGGGTTTTCAGGCCTCTTTCCTTCATCACATCGCAGAACTCCACAATAAGGATTCCGTTTCGCACGACGATACCTCCAAGGGCTACTACACCTAGTCCTGTCATCATAATCACCAGATCCATCCGGAAGATAATTACACCAAGTAATACTCCTATAATGCTGAATATTACTTCGCTAAGGATGATTATGGTTTTGCTTACCGATCCAAACTGCGTAATCAGGATAAAAAAGATAATGCCTAGCGCAATAATCATGGCTTTCATTAAAAATGCGGATGTCTCCTTCTGATCATCCTGCTCACCGGTCAGTTTAAATTCAGTCCCTTCGTGTTTACTGAATTTGGCAGCCAGAACTTTGATTTTCGGAACGATGTCATTTGCAGAATAACCCGAAAGTACGTTTGAGTAAACGGTTATAACCCTTTTCTGATCCAATCGTTTGATTCCTGCGTACGAGCTGGAGTAATTGATTTTTGCCACAGTTGACAGAGGAATACTCTTCAAAAGCCCGGTGTTCATGTCACGGTAAGTAATCATCAGATTGATCAGGGAATTGATGTTGTCACGTGTTACTTTATGATAACGAAGGGTGATTGGATATTCGTCTTCGTCCTGTTTAAATTTGGAAATCTCCTTACCGAAAAGTGCAGTACGGATTTCGAGACCGATCTGCCCGGTTGAGATGCCTTGACGCAGGGCGCGGTCACGATCGATATCAATGATAATTTCGGGAGAGTTCATCTCAAAGTCGGTTTTTAACTCTTCGATACCCGGAATCCTTAACGAGTCGACATAATCCCTGAAGGCATAGGCATCGGCGATCAGATTTTCGAGATTCTGGCTTGTTACCTCAATATTAATTGGTTTTCCGGTAGGAGGTCCGTTGCGGTTTTTATCAACTGTAACTTCAGCTCCAGGAATATCAGCAACACCTTTTCTGATTAAATCCATGTATTGAGTCGTTGTTTTTCCGGTATTGCGCAATTTGCTTTCAATAAAGTTGACAGAGATTTTTCCTTTGTTGTAAGGCTTTCCGGCCGATGAAAACCCTTGCTCTTCAACGCCGATGGTGACATTGGAGATAATAGATTCCACATCGTGATTATTTTTCCCCATTGTCTGATAGACCCTTTTTTCTGCAATCTGAGTTACGCTGTCCGTTACACTCTGGTCGGTTCCGCCAGGCATTTTAATGTAAACATAAACAGTGTTTGGGTCGTTATTTGGGAAGAACAGCACTTTAGGCTTTACGACACCGGTGAGAAAGATGGTAAAGAAAAACAACAGAATCATACCCGCTAACATCCACACAGCACGGTTTCCTTTCAACACAAAACGAATTGTATTTTCATATGAATCCATCAATGATGGCCAAAGTTTGTTCTGAAAAGCAGCGATCCAGTGGCGAATTGCATATTCGTAAGCAAACACCAGCAGAATTACCAATACCAAAAAGTTGGCAATTCCAAACATTTTTGTGGCGTAGAAAAGCAGTGCGAGACTTAATACGACGATCAGAAATCTCCTCATTTTTTTCCATGCCGCCTTTCCGTCTGTTTCAGCATCATATTCGTTCTGCATAAAAGATACTGCGAAAACGGGATTGAATATATAGGCGACAAAAAGCGATGCAAAGAGTGTAATGATCAGCGTAACAGGTAGATAATGCATGAACTGACCGACAATACCCGGCCAGAATGCCAATGGGAAAAAGGGCGCCAGCGTTGTTAATGTTCCTGATAATATGGGCATGAAAACCTCTCCGGCTGCCATCTTTGCGGCGACTTTGATGTCCGGATGCTTTCGATGCAGCCGGTGGGTATTCTCGATCACTACAATAGCATCGTCAACTACAATTCCAAGGGCAAAGATAAACCCGAACATGACAATCATATTCATTGTGAAACCAATTCCGGGCAGGACAAGATAGGCTACTGCCATTGAGAGAGGAACAGATAACCCGACGAAAAATGAGTTGGTGAATCCCATGAAAAACATAAGCACAATAGTCACGAGAATGAATCCAATGATTATTGTATTGTTCAGCTCTTCCAGAGTATTACGGGTGAAACGACTTTGATCTCCGGTAAGTGTAAGGGTAAGATCAGAAGGGAATTCCTTCCCTTTCAACTCATTGTCGACGATATCTTTAATGTGATCCGATGCATCCAGAAGGTTAGCACCACTTTTTTTAATGACATTAAGGGTAATAACGTTATTCCCGTCAAGGCGGGCATAGCTCTCCTGTTCTTTGAAATCATCCTTGATGATGGCAATATCACTAAGTTTCACAAAGGCTCCGCTTGAGGAGTGAACAACAATCGCGTTTAAATCTGTAACTTTTTGAAACTGACCTTTTAGACGCACTGTATTTTTTGTTCCATAGGTAGTAATAACACCTCCCGAAATAGTGAGATTCTCGCCTGCTACGGCACGTTCAATATCGGAGAAGGTTACTTTTGCCGCCTGCATCTTGAAAATGTCGGCCTCGATCTGTATTTCGCGTTCGAGCGCTCCAACAATATCAACCCTGGTTATCTCTTTGACACCCTCAATCTTATCCTGAGCGATATCCGCATATTTTTTCAGCTTGTCGAGGCTGTAATTTCCGGATATATTGATATACAAAACAGGGAATTCTGACAGGTCAACATCCAGAATCTGAGGCTGATCGGGTAAATTATTCGGAAGTTCGGTTTTTGATTTATCCACAGCATCACGCACGCGTTGTTTCGCAGCCTCAATTGAAATATTCGGATCGAATTCAACAACTATGGAAGAGAAATCCGGAACTGAATTGCTGGTCACTTTTTTTACATCCGCAATCGATTTCAACTGTTTTTCGATGGGTCGGGTAACCAGATTTTCGATATCCTCAGGTGAAGTACCCGGATAAGGAGTATTCACAATAATATAAGGAATAATCACTTGAGGGAACTGCTCTTTCGGGATGAAATAGTAGTTCATAAGCCCTAAAATAGATATCAGGAATGCGAGCACGTATATGCTCGTCTTATTATTAATCGCCCAACTCGTAGGGAGAAATTCTTTTATTCTATGTTTTTCTGCTGACATAACTGGTAATTGATACGGATTAATAAGTGATTTGCGCGCCTTCGTTCAGATTCTGGTAGCCGGAAGTGATCACTTTGTCTCCTTCGGCAAGTCCTTCCAAAATTTCTGCTACTCCGTTATAGTCCATTCCGGTTTTAACTATTCTGCGGGTTGCAACCCACTGATTGGCTTTCTGCACTGCAACACAAATGAACTTTCCTTCTTTATTGGTCTGAATATAATTCATTGGGATGCAGATCGCTTTTTCGTTTGTATAGTCTTTAATTTTTACGTAGGCGATCATATTGGCACGCAGCTGTATTTCGCGTGCCTGCACCTTGCATTCAACTTGAAATGTTCTGTTGGTAGGGTCAATAAAATGACTTGCAAAAATCAATGTTGACTCGATTTCTTTTCCAAGATCAGGAAACCGGATCAATACTTTATTTCCGTTTTGAATTCTTGAGGCGTAGTTTTCTGATACGTCGGCTTTAATTTTTGCAGAATTCATGTTGATCACCCTTATCGCAGAGGTTGGTAAGCCGGGTGAAGCCATTTGGCCAATTTTTAGCGGTACACTTTCAACGGTTCCGGTAATGGGTGAGACCACCTTTGCCATATCAATCTGGCCTTGAAGTGTTTTAATCTTATTTTCGAGGGCTTCCTTATTCGTTTTAGCCTGTAGAAATTGCACTTCGCTGCCTATATTTTTTTCCCATAGCGCTTTCTGTTTATCAAAAAGACTGCTGACAAGGCTCGACTGTGTTTTAAGTTCATCAAGGGTTTGCTTCATCACAACCGCATCCAGTTCGGCAAGAACCTGCCCTTTTTTAACATTCGATCCTTCAGTAACATATACAGCAGTAACAATTCCGTTCATCTGCGGACTGACTGCTACATTCTGATCACCATCTACAACACCCTGTACTTCGACAAAATGGTTGAATTCGCATCCGGTGACCGGGGCGATTTTTACTGTAACTGATTTTAGTTCAGCAGAAGCTCCATTGGGATTAACTTCCGCTTCCAGTTGAGCGATCTGAGTAGTTAACAGCTCGTGCTGTGCTTTTAGTTTCTCTAATTTCCCTTTCGGATCGGTGGAATTATTGCAAGAAACAAGAATGGCCGCGATTGCCAAAGCATAAATACTATTTTTCATATAAAGGTTATTTTGAATTTTTTGAATTGATATTGAATATTTTCTCAAGTTTTGATTTGGCACCCACAACATCATAAATACTTTGAAAGTAGTTAGTTAGATTGTTCAGGTACTGATTTTGAATGGTCATAAGCTCCATGCTTGAAGATATCCCCTGTTTGTATTTTTCGAGGGTGCGCTGATAGATATCATCTGACAATTCCTTGCTTTTTTTCTGAATCTGAAATTTTTCCAACTTGGTGCGCAGGTCATTTTGGCATTGCGAAGATTGCATCAGCAAGGTGTTCCCAACGTAGAGTTTGGTATTTGTAGCTTTTTCAAGCGCCATTTTTTTCTGCGATACAGTTGCAAGACGTTGACCGCTGCTGAAAATGGGAAGGCTTACATTGATTCCGATCACATTCTTAGGTGCAAAGTCGAATATTGGAGTTTTCCATTTTTCCTGATGATTATAGAAGGCAGCAATTGATGGCAGCGAATTGGTCATCTCCCTTTTATAATCATATTTTGCA
This sequence comes from Mariniphaga sp., assembly GCA_037133495.1. GTDB lineage: Bacteria > Bacteroidota > Bacteroidia > Bacteroidales > Prolixibacteraceae > JAAFHB01. Next base: position 25,433 of record JBAXOA010000034.1, read on the forward strand.
AGCAGTTCGCTAGTAGTCAATAGTTTAAAGTCAACATTATTCTCCAGGATGAACGGTTCGCGCGCCAGAGCATTCAGACCGGCAACCTGAGCTGCCTCCATCCCCAACTGATCGGTCAGGATTATATTATTTTTTTCTTCAAGTCCAAGATGAATCTTTAACAACCTGTTGGCCATTTCGAGGTTGTTGTCGATCTGAGAGACAGCGTTTCTGATCGTGTTCGAAGTGAGCTCCAGCTGATCGGCATCGGTCTTCTCTACAAAACCTTGTTTGTACATCTCTTTGATATCCGACAAGGTTTTATCGACATTTTCGAGGTTGGCAATTAATATCTTACGACTCTCGATCCCAACAAGGATCATATAATAAGTATTGGTCACCGATTCGTTGATTTCAAGCATCGATTTTTCGAGTGTCTCTTCTGATAAATTATAATAAACTTTCGAAGCTTTCAATCCGATCAGGTAGGCGCCGTTAAAAATCAGCTGCGAAACAGTGATATCATAGACAATATTCTGCTTTACACCGAGTTCGATCACTGCATCCGGAGCAGCCTTGGGATCAAAATTAGAAGCTGGTAAAGTAGGCACAGTTGGAATAAGCTGGTATTTAGCCGTTCCATCAATGTGTGGCATACCTATGGCGATGGTTTCCCATATTTTTTTCTGGGCAATCTTTAGATCAAGCTGTGAATTTTTGATATTCAGGTTATTGTCCTGAGCAATCTTCAGGGCTTCATTCAGCGACAGCCGGATCGTTTCCTGTGCCATACTGAGCTTTACGCCTCCCAAAGTGAGCAATATCAACAAGATTAACGGGTATTTTTTCAATGACATATTTTATCGTTTTAGTTATTATTTCTGCTTAATGATTCAGCTATTTCTTTTTTGCGATTTTCGTAATAGGCAACTCCTTGGGGCGTCGAAATAGCACGGATATGGTTTTCGAACATCATGTTAAAGAGTTCATCGAACGTCATATCGGCCGATTTGCATAGTTCCGAATTATGAATCTCGACAAGATAATTCATGTAAATTGCGATAACGCCCTCTATATTAAGGTCGTGTCTATATAATTCTTCTTTTATTCCACGCTCCAGATTCACGCTCATCGATGTTGAGATATGCTTTAATTTTCTTGCATGATATACATTGAAAAGATGTTCATAGTATTTCCGCAGTTCGAAAAGCAGCATTGGATTAAATCGCTTCATCTCTTCATAAACCATCAGACTCACTTTAAAAAGCTTCTCAATGGCGTTATCTTCGTGGAAACCAATAATATTTAAAGCCTCTTCCCATTTATATTGTTCATATATAAATAGTTGCGAGATCAGGTCTTCTTTGCTTTTTACAAACCGATAGAGTGTTTTTTTTGAAATTCCCAGCTTGCGGCTGATGTCATCCATATTGAGATTTTTAATCCCAAATTCAAAAAACAATACTTTGATTTGTTCCAGCATTGGTTCGAATTTCTTGTCGGGAACATTCAATTCATCAGTCATTTTTCATTGCTTATCAAATTTATTTCGATTGCCAAAAATAGGAAACAATTTACACTACAAACGTTTCCTTAATGTTAAATGTTTCTGAAATTATTTATTTTACCATAGCCTTGGGAAGACTTACGGTTAGGGATAATCGTTTGGGGGTTCCCGTTTACAGATTTGTTAATGCTTTCCTATAACCTGTTCCTTGTGACCCGGTTCTGAGTAGCGTTTAACTCAATCTTCAGAACTATGAATTCTTATTTTACTAAATAATCAGATGTCTATTGCGACAAATTAAAGATCACCTTAGCGCGCAGTGTAAGACCTGGTTGCGATGGTAAATATCTGATGGCTTGAGTATTGATTATTTTATTATGCGTGCCATAGAAGACTGGTCCGCCAGAAACAGAAAAACAGAGACGTGAATTATTAGTGGTCATATTTATGGAAGGTCCCAGTAGTAATTTTGCACCACCTTCTGCCTCCTGTGGATCCAAGAATCCTTCCAGATCTTCTCCTGCCGTTTCAAATCCACCATATAAAGTCCCCAATAAGCGGTAATGAAATCCTAGAGTTGTGATAATATCCATTGCATCCCGATTACCGGCAAATGCTTTTTCCACCAGCAAGTTTGCACCTGCCTTCCAACGATTTGCATCATAAGAGGCCGTAATGCGACTCAAAAATGATTTTACATTAAAATAATCACGGCCTATTCCAACTCCCAATCCTAGCCTAAAGCCACGATTCTTTTTCCCTCCAATAAAATCACGTATGATTTCTGCTCGTTGCGCACTGGTTACCTTATTGTCACCTGTAAACCCTAAGGAAGCATTAGCATATAATGTTAACTGGCTGCCGAGATATCCTTTAATACCAAATTGTTGTCCAATCCCTTCATTTCCGAAGGAACGCGATATGCGTTCGCCGTAACTGGCAGAATAGTCGATGCTCCATTTCAGATCTGCCGGAGTTAGCGTAGTTATCGAAAACAAAAATGGTTCGGGTGTTCGTTTAAGTTTGATAACATCGTTGAACTCCCGATTTTGCGCGCACACAACAGTTTCCATTAGTGCTATTAATAAAAGGGATAAAAATAGTTTAGTCATAGCTCCGTTTTTTTTTGTAAAGATAGTTAACTGGCTAAAGTTTCAATAAAAACGTTCACTTGAAGGTTTAGGCGATCATTTTCCCAGAAGTTCTTTTGTCGATAATAATCCGCAGGCTGCGTAAATGTCCTGCCCACGCGATGCACGGATCGTGGTAGTAATGTCCTTGTCGTTCAGCTGATCCCTAAAACTGTTAATTGTTTCTTCATCAGGACTTTCAAGGGGTGTGCCGGGAACAGGATGGAAGCGGATCAGGTTGATCCGGCATCGGATTCCGGACAGTAATCTGGTTAACTCACGGATATGAAGTGGGGTGTCATTGAGTCCTTTGAAGAGAATATATTCGAAAGATACCCGACGCTGCCGGCCAAAGTCCCAGCCTTTAATTTCGCGTACTACCTCGGCAATTGGGTAGGCGATCTGAACGGGCATCAGTTTCCGGCGTTCTTCATCAAAGGGAGTATGCAGACTGATAGCCAGATGCGCTTCACTTTCGTTGAGGAACCGGATCATTGCCGGAATAATTCCAATCGATGAAACGGTGATTCGTCGGGGACTCATCGCATAGCCCCAATCGGAAGTGAGAATGGCAAGGCTCTTTAACACTGCTTCCAGATTATCGAATGGTTCTCCCATCCCCATATAAACAATATTGGTGACTTCGCTATGTTCTTCGATACTTCTGATTTGGTTAACTATTTCTCCGGCAGTTAGTTGTCCCTGAAATCCTTGTTTGCCCGTCATGCAGAACAAGCATCCCATTTTACACCCAACCTGCGTTGAGACACATACCGTTTTACGCTCATCGTCAGGAATCATAGCGGTCTCAATAAACTTATTTTGTGACGTTGGAAACAGGTATTTTTTTGTTCCGTCGATGCTTTCCTGTATTTTCGATGGGGCAGAGAGGCCAAATTCATACTTTTCGTTTAGCAATTCTCTGGCGTTTTTAGAGAGATTGCTCATCTCGTCAATTGAACTAATCTCTTTCTTATAAAGCCAGTCAGCCAGCTGTTTGCCGGTATACTTAGGCAATCCAAGGGCTAAACTGAGCTCCTGAAGTTCATTCAAATCTTTGCCAAAAAGTTGATCTTTCATTACTGCTCCCATTTAAAATTGAAAAATCCCCGACAACGTAAGTTCCCAGCTAGAAATAGATCTCAGCAAAGATATGTTCATAAGGTATTCCTTTGGATATCAGAATATCACGAACATCAACAACCATCGATGATTTGCCGCAAAGGTAGTATTTATAATCCTTAGGGAAGTGATTTTTTGCCAAAAGATAGTCAGACACTCTGCCTGCAAAAACCGTTTCGGCTGTTTCTCTGGTGCAGCAACGGATATAATTGTTCCCTAAAGCCCACTCCAGCTCGTCTTCGAAATAAAATTGACTGAGGTGACGTACACCGTGAATCAGCACCTTATGATCGGACAGACCTGACTGAAACATACTGTAAAAAGGAGAGATTCCGGTTCCTGTGGCGATCCAGAACGCGGGAGAATGATCACCGTGAAAGCTGCCATAAGGATTGGAAACCAACAGTTCATCTCCGGGAATAGCAGCACCTAATCGCGGTGTGAGGTAGCCATCCTCCTTTATGTTGAATAGAATGCTTATTTTATCTTCAAGATTACCGCTGCAAACGCTGTAAATGCGAGGGGGCTGAAGCCGGTCTATGGCCACTTTAACGACCTGACCGGGAGTGAAAGTCCCTTTCTGCCTCCATGAAATAAGAAATACATCAGGTGATATTTGGATATTATCGATCACCTTTACTGCAAAAAGCTGTTGCTCAATCCGGGAATATTCTTCTGCTCTTGCCATGGGGAAATGATCAATGACCAATGATTAGTTATCAATGATCAATTATCAATGATTAATGATGATTTGATATGAGCTTCAAAAATAGTTAATTAAATCATTAATTTTGCAGTCCAAAATTGAAGCGCATGATGAGTATGGCAAAGCCCGACCTGAAAATGGACGAGAGCTTTTATAAAATAGAAGAGATCAGATTGTTGACGAACGAAGCTTTTTCGCTGAAATTGTCGAAACCCCGCTTTGCATTCAAAGCCGGGCAGCATATTTCATTGGGCATTGTTGGCGGTAATCAAAGCCGCGAATATTCCATTTACAGTGGTGTAAATGACAATAATCTCGAAGTGCTGATCAAAGAAGTTGAAGATGGTTATTTTACACCTAGGTTAAAAAAGCTGAAAGTTGGTAATCTTGTTGAGGTGCACGGCCCTTTCGGTCTGTTTGGAATGGAACCTCAAAATGCCGCAACAGGAAAGTTTGTATTTATCGCAAGTGGCACCGGTATTGCACCCTTTCGGAGTATTGTCCGTACTTTTCCCGGAATTGATTATAAATTGATCCATGGCGTACGATATTCGGAGGAGGCTTATGACCGGGATGAATACGAAACCAATCGTTACGTTCTTTGCACCAGCCGCGATAATAAAGGAAATTATCACGGACGATTGACTAATTATCTGAAAACTTGCACCTTTGCTCCTGAGACACATTTCGATCTGTGTGGAAATAGTAACATGATCTTTGATGCCCTGGAAATACTAAAAGAAAAAGGCTTCGATCGTGATCAAATTCACTGCGAGGTTTATTTTTAACCGGTAAAAAAGTTACGAGTTACGTGGGATTATAAAATAAGCTACACATTTGTAGTTTTACCAATTATTGGTAACTTTGAAAAAAAATCATGACCAGGAACACATCCATTTCAATAGGAGACTATTTTGACGACTTTATTCAGAGTAGTATATCTGCTGGACGATACAAAAATGCTAGTGAAGTAGTCCGTGCCGGATTACGACTTTTAGAAGAAGAGGAAAACAGAATTATTGCTCTAAGAACAGCAATACAAGAAGGGATGGAAAGTGGAATAGCATCCGATTTCAATCCTGAATCTCTTTTAGGGAATATAAAAGCTAAAAGAGGTATGAATGGCTAAATATCGACTAACGAATAGAGCTGTTGCTGATTTGACTCAAATATGGAATTATACGTTTGACAAATGGTCAGAGAATCAAGCAGACAGATATTTCGAAATGCTTATAGATAATTTTGACGAATTGGCTATGGATCCTAATTTGGGAAAAGATTATTATATGGTAACAGTTAATTTGTTAGGTTTCAAAGCTGGACGGCACATAATTTTTTATCACAGAATTGATAATAACGAAATAGAAATAGTCAGAATCCTGCATGAACAAATGGATTTAAAGAGCAGAATAACAAACAAATAACCCCATATGCATATAGTTTCGAACGTTACGGGCAGAAATTAGTAACCTGTAACCTGTTAAAAAGTTACGAGTTACGGGTAGTAATAAGAATGAGTTCAGATTAAAATATGAAGTATCACCTGATTACATTGGGTTGTCAAATGAATCTCTCAGATAGTGAGCGTGTTAGCGCAGTACTTGAAGGGATGGGCTATGTCAGGACTGAAAATGAAGAAGAGGCCAGCTTACTTGGAATCTTAGCCTGTTCAGTAAGGCAAAAACCCATAGACAAGGTTTACAATAAAATAGCGCAGTGGAACAGGTGGAAAAATAAACGAAACCTGATCACTTTTGTCTCCGGTTGTTTACTACCTACTGATAAAGAGAAATTTCTGAAAACATTTGACCTGATTTTTCAGATGAGTGAACTTGGTCAATTGCCTGATATGATCAGGGAATACGGAGTGGTAACGCCTGCCGCATTAAAATTTCCACAGCCGGTAATGCCTAAAAATGAGCATATTGCTTCAATGTGGCACATTGCGCCTAAGTATCAGTCTACCTACGAAGCATTTGTGCCTATTCAAAACGGATGCGATAAATTCTGTACATTTTGTGCCGTGCCTTATACCCGTGGTCGTGAAGTTTCGCGTCCGTCGGATGAGATTATCGCGGAAATTCGTCATTTAGTCGATCAAGGCTATAAATCGATTACTCTTTTGGGTCAGAATGTTAATTCATATGGTCTGGATAAAAACGGCGATGAGATTACTTTTGCTGATTTACTTCGCCAGATTGGCGAATTCGGCAAATTTTCGGAACATGAATTTTGGGTGTATTTCACTTCCCCTCATCCGCAAGATATGAACCGTGAAGTAATTGAAGTGATCGCTGCCTATAGTTGTCTGGCAAAACAAATTCATTTGCCCATGCAGAGTGGCGATGAAAAAGTATTGATAAAAATGAACCGTCGGCATTCTATGGATAAATACCGCCGGATAGTGGCAGATATCCGTGAGCTGATTCCTCAGGCGACCTTATTTACCGATATCATCGTTGGATTCACAGGCGAAGGCGAAGCTGAATTTCAGAATTCTATGAATGCAATGGCAGAATTTAATTTTAACATGGCCTACATTGCCATGTATTCGCCCCGACCCGGAGCTGCCAGTTACAGATGGGAAAACGAAGTTTCCTCTGATGAGAAAAAGGACCGTCTGCATCGTCTTTCTGAGGCTTTGAAAATTCACTCGCTTGAATACAACAAAGCGTTGGTTGGCAGGACTATGCGGGTGCTGATCAATGGAACAGACCGCAAAACCGGTTTTTCAACCGGACTGACAGAAGGTAAAATCATTGTCCGTCTCGATCAGTTTGATGCTTCCCTGATGGGGAAAATTGTTAATGTAAAAATTACCTCTGCCAATAACTTATCCGTGAGTGGAGTGTTAGATTAAGATTGTAAAGGGCAGAATTGCAAATTAAATTTGAAGAACAAATACGTGATTAAAAACGAAAAGAAGACGGTCGCCTTTAAAACATTGGGTTGCAGGCTTAACCAATACGAAACTGATGCGCTGGTCACCGATTTTAGTCAGGCCGGCTACGAACTGGTAGACTTCAACGCCTCACCTGATGTAGTTGTTGTAAATACTTGTACGGTAACGAATCAGAGCGACCAGAAATCGAGAACGGTGATTAGCCAGGCTGCCCGCAAGACCAAAAATGCAGTTGTTGTGGTAACCGGCTGCATGGCCAACAATTTCAAAGAGAAGCTCGAAAGTCAGGATAACATCACTTTTGTGGTTGAAAATAATCGGAAAAGCTCGATATTGGCTTTGATTGACGCCCATTTTTCAGGTGAAATTGTTCACCCCGATAAATTGCCCCAGGACGTGTTTCGCTACGAACCGGTCACTAAGAGTTTACACACCCGCAGTGCGGTAAAAATTCAGGATGGCTGTGATAATTTCTGCACTTTTTGTATCATTCCGATGGTTCGGGGAAGTGCAGTCTCACGACCAGTTGCTGATGTCCTCGAAAGTGTGCGGAAAACGATCGAAAACGGATTCAAGGAAATTGTGATCACGGGAGTTAATATTGGCCGCTATGAGGATGGAAATTACCGTTTTGAAGATTTGCTAGCTAAGATTCTGGATGTTCCGGGTGACTTTAGAGTGCGTATTTCGTCACTCGAACCCGATGGATTTGGTGATCGTTTTGTTGAGCTTTTTGCTCATCCCAAATTGATGCCACATCTGCATCTGTGTCTGCAAAGTGGTTCAGAGAAAACGCTTCTTCGCATGCGCCGTATGTATGATGTGGAGCAGTTTCGTAAAACAATTTCACTGTTCAGGTCAGTTTATCCCAATTTTAACTTCACTACGGATATTATTGTGGGCTTCCCCGGAGAGACCGATGACGAATTTCAACAAACCATGGATGCCGTTAAGGAGTTTAATTTCACTCATATACATACTTTTAAATATTCCGTAAGGAAAGGAACAAGAGCCGAAAGACTTGAAAACCATATTCCGGAAAAGATTAAAAATGAAAGATCGCTAAAGGTCAGAGAACGCTCTGTCGAAAATAAAATGAACTATTTAAATTCGTTTATCGGACAGTCTCAGGATGTTTTGATTGAAAAAATCACGCAAGGCATCGCTAACGGCTACGGACAACATTATATTCCCATACGCTTTAAAGTTGCAGGCTTATTGAAAAACACAATCCATTCCGTTAAAATTACAGAATTGAGGGGGACAGGCGAAGATATGTTTCTTTTCGGTGAGCTTATTAACTAGCTGCCGGCCAGAATAATCAGTCCAAGTCCCGCAATAAACAGCAAGAACATAAGTGTCAGCAAAGTATTGACACCTTTGGGAGCGTTTTTAAATTCTTTCCAGATAAAGACACCCCAAAGGGCGGCAATTAATGTAGCACCCTGACCGAGGCCGTACGAAATGGCAAAACCGGCTTTCCCCGCAGCGATAATGCTAAGTGACATTCCGATACACCAAACCATTCCTCCTAAAATACCGGTAAGATGTTCTTTAAATGCTCCCTTAAAATATTGCTGATAAGTGACTGGAGGCCCTTCGAAAGGCCTCTTCATTAAAATGCTGTTAAATAAGAAGTTACTGATTAAAATGCCGAGAGAGAAAATGAATACTGCGGTGTAGGGAGTTAACATTCCGGCTTCAGGATTTTCCTGATTGGGTGCCATGGAGCCGGCCACGAAACGATAGAATAATGCCATTAAAACACCACCAGCAATAGAGATAAGAATCCCTTTTGCAGGAACTTTTTTACTTTGGGCTGCTTTTTTACGATAAGCCAAAGCATCAATAACAATGGCAAGACCTACCAGTGCGACACCTCCAAACAGTTGGAGGGCATTCCCCTGGGGGGTAAAAAAATAATTGATAATCACCCCTAAGACCAGAGCAATTCCAATGCCGATAGGAAAGGCAACTGACATTCCTGCAATAGCAATAGCAGCAACAATCAGAATATTTGCCAGGTTAAATATTATCCCGCCGGCTAAAGCGCCTGAGATGCTCGACCATTCGGCTTGACGAAGATTTTGTACAAAGCCCATTCCATGACTCCCTGAACTTCCCCATGAAAAGCCTAAAACCGACGAAAAAATCAATATGCCAAGGACATAATCCCAATAGAACAGTTCGAAACGCCATGTCTTTGCAGCCAGCTTTTGGGTATTGGCCCACGATCCCCAGCATAGCATGGTAATCACCGTAAGGACAACGGCAACAGAATAGTTTTCAACAATATACATGATATTTAGTTGTTTGGTTTAAAATTAAATTATTTTATCGGTCTGTTATTTTTGTGAAACCGGTTCATGCATCATATACTGATCAATAAGCTCAGAGATAACTTCAGGAGATTTTTTAAATACCAGGTAAGAATGGGTGCCATTTTCAATCTTATTCCATCTGTTAAATCCCGATGGCTCCACTACCATCATCCCTTTTACTGTTCCGAAAGCAAAGTCAGCACCTTTCACTGCCGTTAAAACAGCCGTCTGATCCCAGCTTTTGCGACCATTCTGATCTTCATCCGACATCGGTATAGCGATGCTGAAGGCCATTTTGGCCGGACTTCTTAGTTTAGTGCCGATTAATTTTTTCCCTGTTAAAATGTGATCACCAATCTCAAAACCACTGAATATAATCTGCCTTGGCCAGTGATCGAATACATACTTAGATGATGTTGAATCTTCTTTAACATTAAATTCCGAACCTTCCGGAAATTTTCCGGCCATAGCCACCAGCTTTTTGACCTTTTTCAAAATCAATTGCTTACCGTTTAGCGGAGAAATGGTGTCGGCATCCGAAACTAAAAGATCGTTCAGATTGGTCAGAAAACCTACGGTTACAATTACGACCGAAGTATCAGCTTGATTAGCAAGTATTTTACGGTATAATAAAACAGCGTCCTGCGCATGGGAAGTTGAATCAAGATGATGAGGGTAATTGGCAACAAGCGAATCGGTCCAGTGCTGACTGCAGCCAATACTTACACCATGGGTTTTTGGCGAACCGACAGGAATTTTGGACCGGCCATAATAAGTATTGATTACTTCAAGACATGGAGCTACCAATGCATATTTATTTGACGCCATAGTGCCCAGAATTTCTGCTTTCCCACTATCGGCAAAGGCATGCAGCATCGTAAGCGCGCCCACGTCATCGTAATCGGGACCCATGTCGCTGTCGAAAATTATTTTCACCGGCTCAATAGCTGAAGGTGCCGGCACCTGGCACGAAAGCACTAGTAATAAGAATATTACACTTGTAAAATTAAGCCGGCCAAAAGTCCATTGACCATTGATTATTGACCATTTATTTTTTACCATTGCGTCTTGAAATCTTTCATTTCTGGAAAGTGAATTTGTAATTTTCGTTTATTTTATCACCTGTTTTAAAGACAATAGCTTTGGTAATATAGAGGTTGGCTGCTGTCGCTTCTGGTCTTTTTTCCCCTTTAATGACGATCACTACTGTATGATTACCTTGTTTAAGATTGGTGATGTGGTATAGATTCATGTCGTCGTGGGTCTGTTTCGCGAACCAAAAATAACCATCGATTGTTCGTTTGAACTCACCATCGATAAAAATATCAGCTTTGCCACAGTCTTTGAACCAGTTTCCACAGATTGAAACCCCTGTTCCATCAAAATTAAATACCGCCTCATCACCTTTATTGGCACTGACTTTAGCCTGATCGCGTCCTTGTTTATAGGTTTGCCATTTCCCTTTAAACTCCCAGCCACCCTTTTGGAATACACTTATGCGACGATCGAAAACCAGTTTAGGAAATGCCATTTCCAGAGCAAAAGGCTGTGGAATCTGTGTTTTAATCTTTATTTCAGACGCTGATACATTGCCGCCATTTTTAACAATCAGGTCTTTTGCGTATTTAAATGTCTGATCTACCGCTTTATTGAAGGAGTAATTTGTATTGATAAACAGGGAATCACCCATCGTCAGAACCGCATCCCGGTAGGCCTTGGGCAATCCGCTAAACCCTTTGATGACACCCAGAACAGCCATGGCATTTGATGGGTTGCAGTCCGAATCTTGTCCGCACCGGGTTGTGACTTCCATAGTTTTCACGGGATCACCATTACCATAAAGGAGTCCCATCACAATAAAGGCGCCGTTGAACTTGGCATCGATATTGGAAGTGGAACCCGCATCACAAATGTGTACGCTTCCCCATTTCGCTTCTAATTCTTTCCAGGCTGCGCGCCAATCTGCCGGATAATGATCATGTAAAATGATCACATCGTTAATAATTTTGGCATAATCGCTTTTCGCAGGCAGTGAAAGGAGCGCTTTACCAATTAATTTGCGGATATCGCTTTCAAAATAGGCCTGCGAATATAAAGCACCCAGGAAAACACCCCCGTAAACACCATCGCCATAGTTCATAACATGACCGATTTTATCTGCTATCTTATTGGCTGTCTGAGGTAAACCCGGACACATAAATCCAATATAATCCGCTTCTATCTGGAAATCAATATCATCGGCATGTATATTATAATCGGGGTGGCCTGATTGTGGTGGAAATATACTATCGAAATAGTTTTTTCGCGACTGTACGTTTGCATGCCACAACTGATAGCCGGCTTTGGCAAAAAGCTCCTGGAATTTTTTTGCCGGAGCATCAATTCCATACTGATCCATTGTCATCAGGAAGGTGAGCTGGACATACAGGTCGTCCTGTTCCAGTGAGCCGATTACATCTGAAGGAACCCATTTTATCGGGTCGTCAAAAGTCTTTTCCTGAGCTTTAAACTCGGTGGGCGCGCCATAAGTGACACCAATAATTTTTCCTGCCCAACCTCCGGCAATCTTATCTTTCAGATCTTTGGCAGATATAAACTGTGTAGCCGGTGCTTTGTTTTCCGTTTTTCCGATGCACGGAAAGACAGCCAGCGCTAAAATAATGAAATTAAAAAGTTTGATTTGCATTGCTATTTATGTTTAGAACATTATTAATTGTCAATTTTTATTTGCACTTAATTGTTTTACCTCTCATCCTATTTCTTCCCGGTAGGGAGCTGATGCCTGAGCTCCCATTCTTGTGACCGATATTGCGGCAGCTTTACAGGCAAATCCTACCGCTCCCTCAAGGGTGAGTCCTTCCGCTATCGCCACAGCAATAGCGCCATTGAATACATCACCGGCGGCGGTGGTGTCTATCGCTTCTACTTTGACCGAAGGAATAACAACAGCAGATTCGCCTGCGTATAATAGCGCTCCTTTGCTGCCCATGGTGATGATAACAACTTGCACTCCAAGATTATAAAGGTTTTTTGCAGCAAGAATCGCCGATTCAGTATCTGTTACGGGTATGCCGGAAATCAGTTCTGCTTCTGTCTCGTTGGGGGTGATCATATAAAGTTTAGATAACACGGAATCCGTTAATTTTATTGCGGGTGCCGGATTCAGGATCACTTTTTTCCCTGCTGAAAAGGCAATATCAGTAGCATATTCAACTGTTTTTAAAGGGATTTCAAGTTGCATTAACACGATTTCCGATCGGAGGATCTGCTCTCTTGCCAGGTCAATGTCGCTTTCAAGCAGGTAATTATTTGCTCCGGGAGCTACAACGATGCAGTTTTCGCCTTTTTCGTCAACGGTGATCAAAGCTACGCCTGACGGGTGATCAGCATCAGTGATCAGATAGCTGGTGTCGATATTCTCGGCTTCAAATAATTTTTTTGCCTCATTTCCAAAGAGATCGTTCCCTGTTCGTGCAATAAAGCTCACTTTACCACTCAGCCGGGCAGCTGCTACAGCCTGATTGGCTCCTTTGCCACCAGCATTCATCAGAAATTCACCCCCCAGAATTGTCTCCCCCGGAACGGGTAATTTCGATGTTTTAATAACCATATCCGTATTGCTGCTACCTATTACAACGATCTGTTTGACTGCCATATACTAAAAAATGTCAATTAATAAAGTGCAATGATCTGATTTATTATTAGTCAGGCAAATTTGCCCGGACATTAAAATCAAAATTAATCAAATAAGAGTACAAATAAAAATGCCATTAATTTTCACACTTTCTTAAATTTCCCGGATTCGAATCTCCTGTAGTTCGGCTTTTGCCCGGCTATTTTACAAAATAAAATTTTACATTTTGTAAAATTCCTTTTCCGGACACC